>NZ_JBQYSN010000013.1:0-79966 GCF_052686535.1 Agrobacterium sp. DKPNP3
CTTGCAGACGCTCACAGAACGATTTTATGCGCAGCGGCTAACGACGCCTCTCACAGCAGTTGAACGAGCGCGAGTCAGTTTGGGACTGGGCACGTTGAACGTCCACGTGGACCTAACCAAAAATGTCGCTCTCAGCGAAATCCTTGTGTTGACGCATCATCCGCCCAATGACGCGATCGCGAGACTGTTTTACGTGGTTTATGATCGCATTGCGCGCTTTGCGGCCATCACGCATCGCTAGCGCTTCGATGATCTCATCGTGGTCGTGATCCAGTTCATCGCTGTCTCCAGACCTGATGTCTGAAAAGAGCAAGCGCTGCATTTCATCAAATATTTGACTGGTGGCGCGGAGTAAGCGGGCGTTGTCCGCAATCTCAGCGATCTTTTCATGAAAATGTTGATTGGCTTGCATGAAGTTGCGGTAACTCGACGTGTCGCCGGCAATGAGCTTAATTTTGGAGATACGCCTCATCTCAACTATGTGCTCATCAGATATGCGGGGCGCAGCCAGTTCGGCTGCTGCACCTTCGATGATTAGCCGCATTTGAACGAGTTCGTGGAAGTCTTTGAGGCTGAGTTCGGTAACCGCGTAACCACGTCTTGCGATAACCCTGACTAATCCGTCCTGTCGCAGACGGGTTAAAGCTTCTCGTAGTGGCGATGAACTGACCTTGTAGCGCGCTATAAGGTCAGCTTCGTTGAACACGATCCCTTGACGTATCTCTCCAAGCGTAATGGCAGCACGCAGGTCACTGTAAACGCGATCGCCTAAAGATTGTTTAGGTGCAGAGACAGATCTTTTCATGAAGGCTCCGGACAAATGACAGTTTTGCAGAGCGAGCTATTGATCGTTGTGAACATTTTTTGCAAGGCTAACTGATCCATGTAGAGTCACTAGGCCGCGGCGATAAAGTCAACTCCCGAGAATGGCGCTGCCTCCTGAAAAGGCGGCGCCGGATTTCGGCTCATACCCTGCGCGAGATGTTATCAATTTCGGACTGCATGAACCGACGGACAACGAGTGCTAACAAAACCGCGGCGAATAATCCAAGGATGCCCACCGTCAGAAGTCCTAGCGTGACGCTACCCGTCTCAGTCTTCAGAAGACCGAGACCGTATGGCGCAAGAAAGCCCCCCAAATTGCCGAATGAGTTGATAATAGCAATTCCTGCAGCGGCAGCTGTGCCAGAAAACAACTTGTTTGGCATCTGCCAGAATACCGGGATCGCACCGTATGCACCAGCTAAGGCAAACGCGAAGGTCACGATGGTCAAAGGTGTGCTGGCGTAAACGGGCATAGAGAGCACGATAAAGGCGAGGCCGCCAACAACTATAGAGCCGGCGCATTGGGCGAGCGGACGTTGCGTCCTATCTGCCATCAGACCATTGAAGATCATTGCCGCAGAGCCAAAGAGCGATATCCCTGAAATCACCCAGCCAATGGTGGCAATATCACTAAAGCCAGCCTCCCGAACGATTGTCGGCCCCCAGAAAGCCGCTGTCGCGTTCATGATAATAACCAGAAAATAGACTGCCGTGAAAATCCAAAGGCGCCTGTCGCGAAGAGCAAGTATGAGAGAATGCTGGCGTTTCCCCATCTTTTTGCTGTCCCGGTCAAGATCCTCACGCAAGTCTACTCGCTGCTCCGACGTGAGCCAACTTGCATCCTCCACTTTGTCAGTAAGATATTTTAATACGAAGAAGCCGATCAGCACAGTGGGAAAACCTTCAAGAAGGAATAGCCATTGCCAACCTGAATTGCCCAGATATCCATGCAAGTGCGACATAATTGATCCCGCAAGCGGTCCTCCGATGACCCCTGAGAGTGCAACGGAGGACATGAAAATTCCGAAAACTTTCGCGCGGCGTTCTGAGGGAAACCAGAGCGTCAGGTACATGATCACGCCTGGGAAAAAGCCTGCCTCGAACGCTCCCAGCAAAAAACGTAGTGTATAGAACATCGCTGGGCTTGAAGCGTGTGCCATCAGCATGCAGATAACCCCCCAACCTATCGCGATGCGGGCTATCGTTTTACGCGCACCAATCTTTTGAAGGAGCAGGTTGCTTGGCACTTCAAAGAGCAGATAGCCAATGTAAAATATGCCTGCTCCAAAACCGTAGACCGCATCACTGAACTGCAATTCCTGCATCATTTGTAGCTTTGCGAAGCTGACGTTAACGCGATCAATCCAAGCCAAAACCCAGAGTACCATCAGTATGGGAACCAGTCGCCAAAAGACTTTCCGGTAGGTCTGGTCCAAATTTCGTTGCGCGGACGCTGTCGCGTCCGCATGAAGGTCGATGCTCATTTTTCGATAATCCCCTTTTTTAAGCTGAGAAGGCGTGCTTGACGATCGTCAATGTTCCCGCCCGCATAAAAAATATATCAATAAAATATTTTAGATCAATAAATTTTGGTGGCTGACGTCTGGAATCGAGAGAAAGATAAAAAAAGTCCAATTTTATGTTGATTTATCGCGTAAAGTAGGCAAATGATAATACATCATAAAAATATTTAATGGGTGACAAGATGGTTTCAAGGCTGCGTTTTTCGGCCGCCGGTGACATTGTAGTTAGGAATCGGCTCTATCGTGACGGCATTCCGGTGTATCCCGACTACGAAAAAACAATGGATTACCTGCGTTCTGGCGATTTGGTGTGGGGCTCCTGCGAGGTGCAGTTCTCGAACACTGGCCATCGGACCGACTCTCCCATCGCTTACTTGGTGGATCCATCCGTTGCTGACGATTTGGCGCGTGCCGGCTTCAATCTCATGACCGTCGCGACCAATCACACTCGAGATTTTGGCATCGCAGCTTTCCAAGATACTCTCTCGCACTTGGATCGTGCGGGCATAACCACGGTCGGCGGCGGAAATGATCTTGCCGCCGCACAAGCTCCGCGGCTCGTTGAAATAGCGGGAACCAGGGTTGGAATTTTAGCGGTTTCCTGCTTATTGCCTCCGGATTACGCGGCGCTTGTGGACCGCCCCGGCATCTCGCCACTACGTGTCGAGCAATGGCCGGAGATTCATCCCGTGCTATTGGCAACTGAGCCGGGAGCCCCAATGAAAATGCGAAGTCGCGCTGTCCAGGAAGATGTCGATAATCTCATTGCGCAAATCGAAAATCTGCGACCGTCTGTGGACGTTATGATAGTGAGCGTCCACTGGGGATATGGACGCGGCAATCCTAGAGCGGAATATCAACAACCCCTAGGACGCGCTATTATCGACGCAGGTGCCGACATGGTTCTTGGCAACCATCCCCATAGCCCTGCGGGGATCGAAACCTATCGGGGGAAACCGATCCTATACAGTCTAGGCAATCATATCGCGCAGCAGGACTGGGCAAATGCTACATCGGTCCAAAAAGATATCTTTTCCCAAATCGATCCATGGTCGATGGTTTGCTCAATCTCTATAGAGCAAGGGCACATTGAAGAGATCGAATTCCGGGTTACACAATGCAATTCGGATGGGATGCCAATCCTTATAGAGGACGCAGAGGAGGCGGCCCCCGCATTGCTGGATTTCCAGCGACTCTCGGCTACCCTCGGGACAGGAATGTCCGTCGACGGATCAAGGCTGGTTTGCCAATTTGAATCGCCGCAATAAATAGCGACTTCGGGCTGAGAGTTGCCGCTACGTTGGCCGTAAGAAACGGCCAACGTTTGCTATTTGTAGTGAATAGGGGTGGCTCTGCGTTTCTCCCTCGTATCTCCGCAGCTCATCGAGACGAGGACCCGAAGAATGGCGTCTCCGACAACCGCAACCCAATCTAAGCAACGTTCCACTGATTGTAGAGCGCGTAGCGCTCGCAACCTTTTACTGGATGTTATTCGATGGAAGACTCTTCAGCCGATGCAATCACTTGGCGTCGCAAGCTGCACCGTATCCCGGAGCTCCTTTACGACCTCCCTTTAACCTCAAGTTTCGTGGTTGAGCGCCTACGCGAATTTGGTGTCGACAGTATCACCACTGGCGTTGGAAAAAGTGGCGTCGTTGCGACTATCAAAGGCCGCAAGAAAAATGGTAAATCCGTGGGGCTGAGAGCTGATATGGACGCATTGCCAATTACAGAATTAACAAATCATAACTATCAATCAAACCATCCTGGTCGGATGCATGCCTGTGGCCATGATGGGCATACCGCGATACTCCTAGGAGCAGCGCGTAAACTTTCGGCTGATCGTGATTTTGCAGGCACAGCCGTTTTATTGTTCCAGCCGGCAGAGGAAGGTGGCGCCGGAGCCAAAGCGATGATTGACGACGGCGTGCTTGATCGTTTCAAAATCGATGAAATTTATGGGTTGCACAACATGCCAGGCATCTCTTCAGGAAGCTTCGGTTTTCGTAGTGGAGCTATTATGGCCGCGTCGGACACCTTCTCTGTCCGTCTACATGCGCTTGGGGGGCATGCGGCGGCGCCTCACCTATCAGATGATATCATACTTGCGGGCGCTTCGCTCGTGCAGTCCTTGCAACAGATCGTAGCACGCAACGTCAATCCGCTCGAAGCAGCCGTACTGTCCGTAAGCTGCTTCAATTCCGGCACCGCTGAAAACATCCTTCCCAGTGACGCGATACTTAGAGGAACAGTGCGCGCACTTGGGGAGACAACACGCGAAGCGGTTCAGACGCGTCTCCACACAGTCGCTCAAGCAGTGGGTTTATCACATAATGTTAATATTAAGGTGGACTACACTCGCCAATATCCTGTGACCGTCAACACTTCCGCACAGACAGAGGTTGCCGCGTCCGTCGCAAGAGAGTTGGTTGGTACTGAATCCGTGGACGCCGAAACTGCACCGCAACTCGCGTCGGAAGATTTCGCGTATTTTCTCCAAAAAAGGCCGGGGGCATTCCTGTTCGTTGGAAATGGCGATAGTGCGCCCCTTCACAATCCTACCTATGACTTTAACGATGCCATCATTTCGACCGGGATACGATTCTGGTGCGCACTTATGAAGGCTTCGAGTGCGGCCTGAAATTTTATCGACATCACCAATATAACAAATCAGTTTTTGTGAAGTGAGATTATCGATTAATTTGATATTCTTAAGAATATCTCTGCGCTACGGCTAAGCGCGACAAGGTGAGATCAATCATGAGTGCGTTAAACAAGATCGGCTTCATGGGCCTTGGCACCATGGGAACGCCAATGGCACTGAACCTCCTCAGGGGGGGGACGCCTCTCATGGTCTGGAATCGATCGCAAAGCCGGACCGATGAGGTCGTCGCTGCAGGTGCCGAGGTCGCGTCTGATGCGGCTAGCGTCTTTGCACACTGCCAGACGATTATCCTGATGCTTGCCAACGAGACAGCGACGGACGAGGTACTCGACCGTGGCGGACCAGACTTTGCATCGCGTGTTGAAGGAAAAACCGTCGTTTCGATGGGAACGATGCCTCCTGGCTACTCGCTCGCCCTAAGCAATGACATCAGAACATCCGGTGGAACTTTTGTTGAGGCTCCGGTATCGGGCTCACGCAAGCCAGCGGAATCTGGACAACTTGTGGCGATGCTCGCCGGTGAGCCCGATGATGTTGCCGCAATCAGCCCTTTACTAGCGCCCATGTGCCGGCAGGTTTTCGAGTGCGGGGCGATTCCTGGCGCGTTGCGGATGAAGCTTGCCGTGAACGTCTTTTTGATCACGCTTGTGACGGGACTTGCAGAGGCAACGCATTTTGCAAAATCGCACAATCTGGACCCCACGCAGTTTGCCGCCATCCTTGATGAGGGTCCAATGGCGAGCGATGTGTCACGCATCAAGATTTCGAAACTGGTTCGCGGCGACTTCACGCGTCAGGCTGCCATCACCGACGTCTTAAAGAACAGCCGATTGGTCATGGACGCTGCGGGTGAAACGGCGACCTCGTTGCCGCTCATGCAGGCGTCACTCGCACTTTATGCGGAAACCGAGGCGATCGGATTAGGTGATGACGACATGATCGCCGTTATTCGAGCAATTGAAGGGCGGACAGCTCTCCTGCGTGGCGGATCCAGTTGATAGCCCCAACGAGAACTTCTTACACGCAAGGAATTCACGTGAAATACGAAGCTACAGATAGAAATGGAATAGTGACTTTCGACAGCCCATCCAACGGTGTCCCGCTGGTAATTGTTCCAGGTGTGATGGCGGATGCGCAATCATGGATATCAGTTGCTGATGCTCTCGTTACGGCTTGTTCGATCTTTATCGTCAACAGGCGCGGGCGCGCGCCCAGCCGTCCCATTGGTGAGAACTACGACGTAAGGACTGAGATAGAAGATTTGGCGTCGGTTGTGAAATCCGTAGGAGAGCCCGTTCATCTTTTCGGCTGGAGCTATGGTGGTCTCATCGCGCTTGAGGCCGCGGCCAAGGGTTTGCCGATCCGCTCACTTACCGCTTACGAGCCAGTATCGAGACCATTTGCACCGCAGACAATCCAACCCATCCTTTACACTCTCGCACAAGGTGACACCGATCGGGCCGTCGAAATCATCAACCGCGACGTATCCGGGTTTGATCAGGATTATGTTGACGCGCTTCGGCAAACGCCTGTATGGCCGGATCTATGTCGGCTTGCACAGCCACTCGGCAGTGAACTGTCTGCAATTGATTTATTTGAGCCGAGTTATGCCGCTTACGCCTCGATCAATTGCCCTATCACACTGATATTGGGTGAACAGAACAGCGGCCGCGCGCCCTATGGTACCGCATTTGAGCGCTTCTCCTCGGCCATCCCACACGCGGTGCAGACGCGTCTCTTGGGGCAAGGTCATCTTGCCCATGTCCACGCTCCAGAACTTCTAGCCCAAGCTATCGTTCAAGCGGTCCACAATTCTGGGGACGCAGATGGAGCTTAACTCTGAAAAGATGCACGCGAATGGTGATGATTTCGCCATCGTTGATTGGCGTCACCAACCCGTGCACATTGATCGGACTGTCGTAGCGCGCATGGGAAACCGAAATAGGGGTATCGGCTTTAACCAGCTTGCCACGATTTCAGATTGCGACCATGCAGCTGCGCAAACCCAGTTCTTCAATTCAGATGGTTCGTCACTCAACGCCTGCGGGAGCGCCACGCGTGGGGTTGCTCTCAAACTCATGCAGGAAGCTGACGTTTCTTCGGTCACAGTCCGAACCAATCATGGCCTCCTGACCTGCACGAGAGACAGCAGCAATCTTATTTCGGTCACCATGGAAGAGCCGTTACTGGATTGGCGGGACGTGCCATTAAGCAACATGGACACGCTTGTGCTGCCTCTTCAAGCTGACCCCAGCGCCTGTAGTATGGGGAATCCCCACTGCACCTATTTCGTGGATGATCTTGATGACGACCTAGTTGGGCGACTTGGCAGCGAGATCGAACGCCATCCGCTGTTTCCCCAACGGACCAACGTTCATTTCGTGCGAGTGGGCAGCCGTTCGAAGATTTGGCTGCGTATCTGGGAGCGAGGCGGCGGCATTCCACTTGGATCTGGCTCCTGCTCATTTGGAGCAGTCGTCAACGGTATTCGGCGCGGCTTTCTGGATACGCATGTCGAGGTCGAATGCGACGGCGGATCCGTCCTTGTCGAGTGGGTGCAGGGCGGACAAGTGCTCCTGTCCGGCCCTGCAGCGCCTTTGTTTCGCGGAACATGGTGTTGTGCCACCAACGACATCCTTCCGACACTATCAGCCCGAGACGACCAGCATGCATCGTCGGCTTTGAGATAATTATGGCGGGGGCCTACGTGCAGCAAATCTCAATTCGTAATGCGAGAAAAGGTATTAAAACTTCTTTCGTATTCTTACTCACATGCCTGGTTGCAGCCTTTGCAGCCAGCGGTGTCTTCGCAGCTTCGAGGGCGTCGATAACCTCATCCCCTGGCAACGTGAGGGTTTCTGATGGTCAGACAGCAACGTTCAGCGTGAACGCTGTCGACGCCGTGAGCTACAGTTGGCAATACACCTACGAAGAGCCCGCCTGGAGCCCAATCTCCGCTAACGATATGCCAGGCACGACGGGGGAGCGCAGTCCAACGGTTTCTGTTCCAGCGGACTCAAGTATGGACGGTATGATCGTACGTGTCGTTGTTACAGGGAGCGATGGTGTCGCTGTTGTGTCAAGATCCGCAACTTTGACGGTTACCGGCGCTCTGGCGAGCCAGTCGCTCGCCTTCAACAATCCAGGCACTCAGAGTTTCGGCACCACGCCCACTCTTACGGCGGCTGCCACATCTGGCCTTACTGTTGCTTTCAGCTCGTCTACGACAGGCGTCTGCACTATCTCCAGCGGAGGCGCACTCACTTTCACGGGCACTGGAACTTGCACAATCAGTGCCAACCAGGCGGGTGATAATACCTATAGCGCCGCTCCAACAGTTTCGCAGTCCTTCTCCGTCAACGCCGTTCTTCCTGGCGCGCCAACCGTCGGTACGGCGACCGCCAGCGATGGGCAAGCTACCGTCTCCTTTACGGCACCCTCCGGCAATGGTGGCGCGACTATTGTCGGCTACACCGTTACCGCCAGTCCAGGTGGAGCAACCGCAAGCGGAAGCGTCAGCCCGATCACGCTCATCGGATTGACGAACGGAACAATCTACTCATTCACCGTCACTGCAACCAATAGCGCAGGGACCGGTCCAGCTTCATCGGCATCGAACTCGATTACACCCAAGGCCGCACAAATGATCACGTTCCCCAATCCGGGAGCGCAGAATTTCGGGGAAATGCCGACGCTAACCGCGACAGCGTCTTCCGGGCTGACGCCGATTTTTATCTCGTCCACCACCGCCGTTTGTACCATTACTAATGGCGGAGCTTTGACATTCGTCAGCATCGGAACCTGCACGATTGATGCAGACCAGGCTGGGAACGTTGCCAACCTCCCTGCCCCGACAGTGTCTCAGAGCTTTTCGGTCAATGCTGTTATCCCCGGCGCACCGACGATCGGAACCGCGACGGCAGGTGATGGACAGGCGACGGTCACGTTCACCGCTCCAAGTAACATTGGCGGCACGACGATCACGAGCTACACTGTCACATCCAGCCCGGGCGGCTTCACCGCGACCGGCCTGGGAAGCCCGATCACCATCGCCGGATTGACCAACGACACTGCTTATAGTTTCACAGTCGCGGCCACTAACAATGTTGGAAACGGATCGACATCTGCTGCATCAAATTCTGTTACGCCTCGTGTAGCCCTTCAGGCACCTGTCGCGAACCCGGTCAGCGCAACAGTTGCTGGTAACGCAGGTGCCACAGCCATTACGCTCAACATAACGGGTGGTAGCGCCTCGTCGGTCGCGGTTGCTGCGCAAGCAACCCACGGGACAGCAGTAGCTTCAGGCACATCGATTACCTATACGCCGATGGCAGGCTACTCTGGCTCTGACAGTCTTACCTACACTGCAACGAATTCCAGCGGTAGCAGTGCGGCGGCGACAGTCGCCATCACAGTTTCTGCTCCGCTCTTCACCTTCACTCCCTCCTCCGCAGTGCTCGCCTCCGGCACGGTTGCAGCGGTTTACACCCAGACGGTTGACGCGTCAGGTGGAACAGCCCCTTATAGCTATACTTATAGCGGTGCGGTTCCGCCCGGGCTCACGCTCAACACTATGACCGGTGTAATATCCGGTGCCCCGACGACCACCGGCACCTATAACTTCACGATCACTGCGACCGACGCCAACCATGCCACCGGATCTACAAGCTACTCGATCGTAATAGGCGATCAGGCACCGGTCGCTGGTGCAGCCTCTGCGACGGTTTCGGCCAACTCGTCGGCCAACCCGATCACGCTGAACATCACCGGGGGCGCGGCGGCCTCGGTGGCAGTTGCTACTCAGGCGACCCATGGGACGGCAACTGCCACTGGAACGACGATTATTTACTCGCCGACGGCAGGTTTTTCAGGCTCTGACAGTTTCACTTACACCGCTGCAAATGCTTCGGGCACCAGTGCCGCAGCGACAGTCGCGATCACGGTGTCCGGTCCTACATTGGCCATCTCCCCAGCAGGAGGAACACTTCAGGCTGGAACGTCCAATACGGCCTATAGCCAGGCGATTATGGCTTCCGGTGGAGCGGCTCCGTACAATTACGCCGTCAGCACCGGAACACTGCCCACTGGCCTGACACTCAATGCTTCGACGGGTGCGATCACTGGAACACCAACTGCTGCCGGAAACTATAACTTCGCCATCGCCGCAACGGACGCGAATGCCGCATCTGCGACGGCCGCCTATAGTCTGACAATCAATCCAACGGCTGTCGCGACCTTTACCTTCTTGCCGCCAGGCGGCCCTCTGATCGAAGCCATGGCCGGCGAAGCCTATAACCCGCCGATCTCGGTCGCAGGTGGGACGTCTCCGCTTACCTATAGTATCGCATCGGGAAGCCTTCCGCCTGGAATGATCCTCAACGTCTCGACCGGGGCCTTAAGCGGCTCGCTCAATGCGGGAACGGAAGGCGATTACGGCTTCACACTTCAGGTGCGCGATGCGCAAAATGCGACTGGGACGGCCAGCTATACGCTCCATGTGAAGTCGCGTGCCGTCACTGTCGATGACAAGGTCGTTAATGTTGCGGCTGGTTCCACGCCGGCCAATGTCAATCTCGCGGCTGGTGCGACCGGTGGGCCCTTCGTCTCAGGCGACCTAACCTACGTTGTGCCCGCCAACGCTGGATCCGCCAGCATCGTCAACGGCGAATTCGCTCAAGCGGGCGGCCCAACGCCGACCGGCTGGTATCTGAAATTCAATCCCAACCCTGCTTATTCCGGCCAGGTCCATGTCGGCTTCCGGCTCACAAGCGCGCTCGGCATTTCCAATACCGCGACCGTGATCTATAATATCGGCTATGATCCGGCCAAGGTAGCCACTCATGTCGATAGCCTCGTCCATGACTTCATCGAGGCTCGCCAAAACCTGATCGCCTCAACGATCAGGGTCCCAGGCCTGCTCGAACGCCGCCAGGTCGCCAAGTCCACCGATCCCGTGACAACCCGCATCATGCCATCAGAACAGGGTATGACGCTCGGCTTCTCCACCAGCCTTGCCCAGATAGAGGCTGCTCGTAAAAACGATGGCGTTGCGAGCGGGGAGGTATCGCCTTTTAACATCTGGATTGACTCCACTTTCCTGGCCCATAATGACAAGGAAGTGAACGGCAGCAAGTGGGGCAGCTTTGCCATGGTCTCGGTTGGCACCGACTACCTGCTCTCCGAGAAGATATTGATCGGCCTTTCCTTCCACTACGAACATATGATAGATCCGACGGATGAAGACGCTACGCTGACCGGCAGCGGTTGGCTCGCCGGTCCTTACGCCTCTTTCGAGATCGGCAAGGGCGTTTTCTGGGATACCAGTCTCTTCTATGGCGGCTCTTCCAACAAGATCGACAAACAATTTTGGGACGGCAGTTTCGATACGACCCGCTGGATGCTGGATACTTCGATCAACGGCCAATGGAATCTGGATGAGGTAACTACAGTGACCCCGAAACTGAGGACCGTCTACTTCTCCGAAACGGTCGAGGAATACTCCGTGACAAATGGGCAGAACGATCAGATCGGAATTGAGGGCTTTACTGAAAAGCAGCTGCGCGCCAGCCTCGGCGCTGAGATTGCTCGCCAGTTTACACTCGAGAATGAGATGAAGCTCACACCGAAGTTAGGACTTACTGGAGGTTTCTCCGGAATCAATGGCTCTGGTGCCTTTGGGCAAGTCTCGTCTGGCCTGTCGTTGAATACTTTGAACGGCCTGAGTGTTGATGCCGGGATACTTTTTAATTTCGCAGCAAATGACGAAAAATCACTCGGCGCAAAAGCCGGGATCTCGGGCCGCTTTTAGGTCGTCAGTCGGGCAGTGCTAAAACTAGAGATTCTCGCATTGGAGGAAATACATGCAGAATTATGATCGGCACCTCCGAAGATTGCCACATGACATGGATGGCAAAAATGCGCCAACAGCGGACATGACGGATTACCTTGCCGAATAGCAAATCATGACCACACATCGGTCATTCGCGCTTCACTGCCGCGTCCTTAGAAGTCGTCAGCTAGGGGCTCAAGTTCGCTCCTGCGCGACGGCCGATGACAGAGGTGATGAAGCCGCGCGCTGTGGGGATGCGGGACGATTCTAGAGAGCGATGTAAGGTGCGCTGTCAAGCAAGGTGATCTGGAAATGCAGCACTGGGACGGCGTGAAAGACAATCTTCACGGCCCTAGCAGCCGCGACTTCCACATCCGTCGTATCGCCTTCTTCGTTCAGAACGGACTCCCGGATGATGAACATCGGATACGAATTGCTGTCGATGCAATGGACCGATCGCCGGTTCGCATCGATAACGGCAACCACCGCCTCGCCGCGACCTTCATCCGAAAAGAGTCAACCGTGAAAGCGCTGCTTTATTACTTCGAAGCGTCGGATGTCGCAGCTTTCCTACCCAGTGCCACCCACATTTAAATGCAACGAGAAGAGTTGAACAGGTGAGCGAGAGACCAAGTGGTAAGGCTGCGTGACAGCCAAGCAGGAGTACATGATCTGAGCGACCGGTCTCACGGAAAGGGTCATTCGCGCAAGCGCCCCGATAGCTTCTCACTTTATTCCGAAGCGATCCCTATAAAAACCCGGTGTAACTCCGAGCCGCTTTTGAAATACGCGGTGTAAGGAGTGGAAACTGCCAAAACCAGAACGCTCGGCAATACGAGCCAGTGGCCAATCAGACGTCTCAAGCAACATCTTTGCTCGGTCGATCCTGGCATCTTCTACAAACTGGGCTGGCGTCGTGCCTGTTTCTCTTCGGAACGAGCGTGAAAAAGTCCTTTCCGACATCCCGATCCGCGATGCGAGGACAGGACCCGAAAGGTCGCCGGTCGGATCTGCCAGAATTTCACTCATTAAACTGCGCATGCGCGGTTCCGCTGTAAGCGATGTTGCAAGTCCTGGGTTGAACTGAGCTTGTCCGCCTGGCCTTCGCATAAACAGAACCAACTGCCGAGATACAGAAAGCGCTGTTTGCGCACCGCAATCGTCCTCTACAAATGCCAGACACAAGTCGATTCCTGCTGTGATCCCGGCGGAAGTATACAATGGCGGTTCGGCTATGAAGATTGCATCTCGCTCTACATCGATCTCAGGCCTTAACTTTTTGAGCAAATCCACTGAGTTCCAGTGTGTTGTGGCGCGCTTTCCGTCGAGAAAGCCACCCGCCGCTAGTACGAATGCTCCCGTGCAGACGCTGGCCAGTCGGCGGACACGCTGGGCGCGCGATGTTAGCCATCTGATCAGATCGGTTTCGAATATAACCTTCCGCAGCCCGTCTTCGCTCCCCCCTGAAATAATAATCGTGTCGATATCGTCAGGCAGAGCGTCGAGTGCGATTGCGTCGCCAAAACGGATACCACCGGCCGAACTACAATTAATCGATCCGCCCTTCGGGGACGCCAGGATAAGCTCGTAAGGTGGGAAGTGCGCAGGCTTGTAGAGGTTCGCTGTCGCGAACACCTCCATCGGGCCGACCACATCCATGGCTTGCACTCCGTCATAGCCGATCATGGCAATCCGCCTGAATGTCTCGTTACGTGCCTGCATTGGCGGAATATGCGATAAGTTTGACATTTTCGCCAGATGCCCTGCTGGAATAAGGTGCCGGAAATTCTGCCATTCTGGATTAAATTATGCGCCGTATTTTCCGAAAGACCTTCCTGCTCCTGCTCATGACGCTCTCGATGCATGCGAGTGCAGCGGTAGCCGATCAAATTCAGTTGCCTCCGGTAAAAGCTGGACACCCTCGCCCGCTTGTTGCCATCGTAGCGGACAAAGCAGGGACAGAAACGACAGATCTTGTTGTGCCCTATGGAATTCTAAAAGCCGCGAACATCGCCGATGTCCTGATCGTTTCGTCTGAAGCAGGCGCGGTCAGTCTGATGCCTGCTCTCACCGTTGAGGCAGATACTACGATCGAAGCATTCGACACATTTCACCCTGAAGGAGCAGATCTTGTCATTGTGCCAGCGATGCATGACGACAGGAACGACGTGATCATCAACTGGGTGCGCGAACAGGCTACAAAAGGAGCATTCGTCAGCGCTATCTGCGAGGGCGCGTGGATAGCCGCGCGGGCAGGTTTGTTAGACGGACGGAGTGCCACAACACACTGGTACGCGTTCGACAAAATAGCAGGAAAGTTTACGCAGACACGGTGGGTTCGCGACAAGCGATATATTGTAGACCACAATTTGATGACCACCACCGGCGTCACTGCGTCCATCCCGGCAAGCTTGGCATTAGTTGAGGCGATTGCGGGAGATGCGAAAGCGAAAGTGATCGCAAACGATTTCGGATTTCAAAATTGGAATGCGACACATGACTCTGCGCCGTTTCATCTGACCGCACGGCGTGTTGGGCTGGTTATTGCAAATTATCTCTCATTTTGGGGGCACGAGACTCTGTCTGTTCCCGTCACAAATGGCTTTGACGAGATTGCGCTCGCTCTCAGCGCCGACGCCTGGTCAAGAACGTACCGTTCGCAAGTGATAGCGACGTCGAGAGAGAACTTTGTCATCTCCCGGCATGGTATAGTGCTCGTGCCAGATAAAACGAAAGAGGTAGCCGACCGCGGATCATCTTGGAACAAGACAGATATTTCGGCATCGTCTCTCGGTGTCACACTAGCAAAAATCGCTGAGCGCTACGGCCGCCAAACTGCTGATCTTGTAGCTCTACAACTTGAGTATTCTGCCGCGGAATAGCAATCATCCGCCGAACCCCACATTCGCAGATATTGCCGATTGATGGCGCTGCCCTCGATAACGATTAGCCGGAAGCCGTTAACCGACTGGATTGTGATTTGCTTACAGGGACCCAAAAAAAATAATCCCACCGCGAGACGGTTGTCCTGGGACAGTGTTTCTGCACGTTGTCCAAGGAAGTTTTTGTGTCCTTTGCAGGGTGACAATCGACGCTTGCAATCATTCAACGCCTTTCCTTCTGATCGCAGTCTATGTTTCCCCTAAACATATCGAACAGGAGATAAGCTATGAAGCTCTACTATGCGCCAGGCGTATGCTCGATGGCCGCCCATATTGTCGCCACCGAAGCCGATATTCCGCTGGAATTGGTGAAGGTCGATATCCGCAAAGATCCGCACCTTATTAATGATGGTCGTGACCTCAAGCGGGTGAACGAGAAGGGCGTGGTGCCGGTACTGGAGCTGGATGATGGCCGCACACTAACGGAGGGTATCGCCATCCTGCACTTCCTCGCCGATAAAAAGCCGGAGGCGATGCTGAAGCCTGCGCCGGAGAGTTTCGACCACTATCGTCTCCACGAATGGTTGACCTTCATCAGTTCCGAGCTTCACAAGATCTTCAGCCCCTGGCTGTTCCACCCGGAATATGGTGAGGATGCGGCAAATGTCGCGAGGCAGAAGCTGCGCGAGCGGTTTAACATCTTGGACAAGCATTTCGCCTCTGAGACCTTTCTTGTCGGCAACCGCTTCAGCATCGCTGACGCCTATTGTTTCACCATCATGAATTGGTCCAAGGGACGTAATATCGACCTCGGTCCGTGGGCCCATCTATCTCGATACCTGTCGGCGATCGCCGATAGACCGGCTGTGCGCCGCGCGATGGCTGCGGAGGGCTTAGCCATTTAGGGCGTTTGTCCTGGGCGAGGCATCTGCCTCTCTGACGTCGGGTGCCTTGGCTTCGTCCAGGGCACGCTCACGTTTTCCTTCCAAGACAGCTCGCCGTGCGATCAGACCGCTACCGACGTGATCAAGAAAAGCGCGGACCCGCGCCGTGTTGCGCAGGTCCCTGTGCGTTATAAGCCAAAGTTCGCGAGTAAGTTCGGGTAATGGCTCCTGGACGCGTTCGATATCGGGTTCTGGGTCGCCGAGGTAGCAGGGGAGGAGTGCAAGTCCCAGCCCTGCCTTTACCGCCATCAGCTGGTTGATAAGGCTGCTGGAACGGTATGCGAAAGCGCGCGGTGAGATATTTTCAGTCAGCCAAATCGATGCAGCAGCGACCGCGCCACTATCCCAACCAATCACAACATGGCTTGAGAGGGATTCAACATCGGCAGCTCTTCCCCGTTCTGAGAGGTAGCCACTGCTGCCGTAAAAGGTCCAAGGCGTCGATGCGATCTTGCGCCCGAAAAGCTCACCCTCATGCGGGCGCGTGGCGCGAATAGCGATGTCGGCCTCTCGACGCAGCAGATCGAGCTGCCTGTTATCGACGAGCAGTTCCAGTTCGATGCCGTCATGCTCTCGGCGGAAATCGGCCAATACTTCATTGAGGATGCGATAGGCAAGCGTTTCTGACGACGTTATTCTTAGTTTGCCGACGAGCCTCTCGTCCTGTCCAATGATGGATCGGTCCAGGGTCATTATTTCTGCTTCGAGCCGCTCGGCCGCCATGATCATCTGCGCACCGGCATCCGTTGGGACGTAGCGGTTCGTCGTCCGGTCAAACAGCTTGACGCCACGACGCTCTTCCAGCGCATTTAGCCACCGGAAGACGGTAGAGTGGTCATTGCCCAAGTCTTTTGCAGCGCCCACAAGCGAACCCGCTCTTCCGATCGCGAGTACGATTTTAAATTCGTTCCAGTCTTTCACACCTTGCCACCTCGCAGGGATTCAGGGCTTTCGGATTTATTGTGATTGCAAAACGGCAAGTTCGATTTCGCATTGCCGGATGGCCATTAAAGGCTGCGGATCATAAACTGAGCTGGAGAAAGCGTCTGCTTGCAATCTTGCAATCCGTCCTTGTCGAAATGAAAACCGAAGATGAGCTGCGATAGGCTCCATTGCCTTTTGGCAACGCTCGCTTGCCAAACCACAAGGAGCGTCACGGGTTCAATCTCCCTATCATGCCGCTGTCAACGATTTAAGCAGTGCCCCGTTCAACGGGCGGTGATCCAAGTAATGGTGGAGTGCGGCAAGCATGGCGTGGTTTTTGCTGATAATTTCGGGAATTCTTGATGTCGGTTGGGCCGTCAGCGTGAAGATGGCTTCTGGCTATAGCCGTCCGGGTTGGTCCGTCCTTTCCTTAGCATTTCTTGCAGCCTTTATCTTCTGCCTTGGTAAGTCGCTGCAAACACTGCCGCTCGGTACGGCCTATGCCGTCTGGACCGGTATCGGCGCAGTCGGGTCGGTGGTCGTCGGTATCGTTGTCTTTCGTGAACCGGCTACAGCGGTCCGGTTATTCTGGCTTGCAGTTACCCTCACAGGGATCCTCGGTCTCAAGCTTTCACGCACTTGACCAACGCACTGCCACTTACGTTTATCTATAAAGGAATGAAACATGCCTAAGCTCAACGCCGATCCTAATTTCGCTTTTTCCAAGCAGGAGGAGTTGAAAGCCTTTCGCGATATGCTCCTGATCCGCCGTTTCGAAGAACGATGCGGCCAGATGTACGGCGAGGGTTTGATCGCAGGGTTTTGTCACCTTTACATTGGGCAGGAGGCCGTGGTGGTGGGCATGCAAATGACGATAGGTGAAGGTGATCAGGTCATCACAGCCTATCGCGACCATGGCCACGCATTGATGGCGGGCATGGACCCCAAAGTCGTGATGGCGGAACTGACAGGTCGCATGTCAGGCGCTTCGAAAGGTAAAGGCGGCTCCATGCACATCTTCGATCGTGAAAAAGGTTTCTACGGTGGTCACGGCATCGTGGGCGCCCAGGTTTCGCTCGGTACAGGCGTGGCATTTGCGAACAAATATCGCGGCAATGACCGCGTGTGTCTGACCTATTTCGGCGACGGTGCGTCGAACCAGGGGCAGGTCTATGAAAGCTTCAACATGGCAAAGGTTTGGGGGTTGCCAGCAATCTACATCATCGAGAACAATCATTACGGGATGGGCACGAGCGTAGAGCGCGCCTCTGCCAATCTCAACCTTTCTGAGCGCGGCCTCTCCCTTAATATTCCGGGCGTACAGGTAGACGCCATGGATGTTCGCGCCGTTCGAGCGGCGGGCGCCAAGGCGGTCGAACACGCGCGCGCAGGTAACGGGCCGATGATCCTCGAAATGCTGACCTACCGGTATCGCGGCCATTCAATGTCGGATCCAGCCAAGTACCGGTCTCGCGAGGAGGTCGACAAGGTCAAGAACGACAACGACCCGATCAATCGTTCACGCACCCGCATCCTTGAAGAGGGGCATGCCAACGATGACGATATGAGGCTGATTGAGAAGGAGATTAAGGAAATCGTCGCCGAGTCGGTCGATTTCGCAAAGACCAGTCCGCTGCCCGACGCAGCCGAGCTCTATACCGATGTCTACTTGTGAAACACGGACAAACCAGTTCGGCGCAACTTCGCCTAAGATCAAGAAAAAAGGGAGTTACCCATTTGAGCATGCAACTGTACACCTTCTGGCGGTCCAACGCCGCATTTAGAGTTCGTGTCGCGCTTGCCCTGAAAAAGCTTGCCGTTGAGGAAATCGAGGTCGATATCCTGTCGGGTAAGCAGTTCGATCCTGACTATACTGACGTGAATGCGGGACATGCCGTGCCGGCTTTCGTACACGACGGGAATGTCATGTTTCAGTCGCTGGCCATCATAGAGTATCTCGATGACATTCAGCCAGAGCCTCGGCTTGTTCCCGCGGATGCAAAGGAGCGTGCGTATGCTCGAGCCCTTGCACTTGTAGCGGCGGCTGATGCTCATCCGCTTGTCGTGCCGCGCGTGCGGAAATATCTGACAACACAGTTGGGCGCGAACGATGCGACGGTAAAGTCCTGGTGCAGCCACTGGGCCTCCGAAGGGATTGCGACCTACGAGCGTCTTCTGACCCGTCGCCCTCCGACGCCATTTGCACTTGGTGAAACGCCATCGATTGCCGACATATGCATCGCCGGTCAGATCGTGACGGCGGACCTCTACAAACAGGATCTTAGCGCGTTTCCACGTGTCGAAGCCCTGGGAAAAAGATGTTTTGACCTCCCGGAATTCGCTGCCGCTCACCCCTTCCAGCATCCAGATTACCGGGAGATTTAAGATAAGGATGCAGATGCTATTCCGGTCCGTGGGACGAGATGCCTGTTTACGAATAAACGATCAAGAAAATGCGTCGACACTCCCGAAACAAACAGCCGCGGCGACGTTCTTCACGCTTCGCCCGGGCAATAAATGCACTCCAATCCGTCAAGCAAGGACGACCGTGACTTGCCGACGGTTTCGTCAAGGCTTCCATGAGCTCCTGGGCGGCGTCAATCAAAAGATGCCGTTGCCTTACGGATGTACAAAATGCGGCCTTGACGCGCCATTACGGTTCTTCTCAAGCCTCTTGTCAAAGGCATTGTTCAAGAGAAGATGCTAGCTGTACTCCAAAAAAACGTCAGCCAGGAATATTCGACCTTCGGGATATCCTCGACACAGCACAAACACGAACGCCGCATTTTGTTCCTAGGTTTGTCAGTGCCAGCCACAGTGTTCCAATGACGAAGCACTGCCGAAAAAGAGTCAACAGGACGAGGCGGAAGCACACCGCCATCGTCCGCGTTGTTCGTTAGTTCGCCCGCCGAATTATCCGTTCGGAACATTACGGTTCGGATGAAATTCTCATCAGACTTACAGAGCGGCGCGCTGAGCTTTATCGCCAGCTTGCAAGAAGGCGAGCAATCGCGTCGTAAAGTGATCGGGCGAATCAGCGTTTGAGATGTGAGCTGCGCCCTGGATGACGGTTACTTCGCTATTTGGGGTCTGCATGGCCATGTGATGACTGAGCTCTGGTGGTGACATTCTGTCAATGCTTCCAGCAATGAACAAGATAGGCATAGAAAGTTCCCGAAGGCGAGATGAGACATCGAACGTAGTGATACCGCGAGCGACCTGAGCAAGAGACCCACCGTCTGAGGTCGCCGCGATACCGTGCCAAACTTGGTATGTGCGTATTCCCTCTGGCGTTGCCTGAAAAGACGGTGAAACCGAAACAAGCCAGTTCTGTTCTAGCCTTGCTTCTGGACCATTGGCTTGTTCGAAAACCGATGCCCATCCCTCGGCCATTGCTTTAAATTCGGGCGTATCCGTCTTACAAAAACTGTTTGCCACGACGAGCCGTCGTATCCTGGATGGCTGTCGAAGCGCGAGCTCTAGCGCGACCATTCCGCCCAACGAGAGGCCGACGACATCCAGATCATCGACGCCCAGATAGGCGAGCAAACGTTGTGTGTCGTCGGCGATATCCGCGACGCTGAACGGGCTGGACAGTCGAGCAGAAGCACCGTGACCGGCATGATCGGGAACTATCGTACGATAGCCGGCTTCGACAAGTGCGGGAATTTGCGGTCCCCAGGCTCGGCCGGAATTGCTGATGCCGTGCAGCAGCAGAACCGGCCTGCCCTTTCCGAACTCCATGAAGTAATTGCGGCGACCCTGTGACTCATAATAAGCCATGATATTGCTCCTTTCGGCCAGTTCGAAGATACGAGATGGATGTGAGGATGGAAGCAGATGTCGCTCCCAAAAAGGGGCGAGGCTCCAACCGAGAGATGACAACGCGACAGATTGCTCGGAAGGCTGTGAAGGGCCCCCCCACAGCAATACCTTCCCGACCCTGCAAAGGCGTTCTCAAGCCCGCAGTTGCGATAGCGCCGATACGGGCAATGCCGCGCGGGAGCGCGGCAGGTGTTCAGCTGAGAAAAGGAGACATTGTACGCTCGTTCGTCCGGATTTCGAGGAGGTAATCTCATTTATCTCTACGTAGAGATAGTATGTCTTGACGTCAAGACATATTTCGCCGTTCAAGGAGCGATTGTTCGTTTTCGTGCAGAGCTGAGACGGTGGGGGTGCGGATAAAAGATTGGACCGTTTCATAAGTTCAGGCCGAGACTTTTACGATACTCGACCGGGTTGAGTGATCCCGACATTATTTTGATGCGCCTCTCATCGTACTATCGGATGTAGGTGTCCACCTCGGCGACGAACGATCGATCGTGATGGCCTTCCAGTCTCGTGGATAGAAGGGCTCTGGTTTCAGGCGGCCGAAACGCTCGGCATTTAGGAAGCTAAAAGCAAATCAAGCGAACGACGCCCCATGTCCTTCGTTTTTGTCCAGCCTTCAGTGCCGGCTTAAGGCGGGCGCTGGAGGCTGGATTGGCAACGGCATAAGTTCCACGGTCGCCGGCATTCTGTCTTTCGATTATGCGTTTCTCGTAACGATGCGTGCTACTTCGGCCAAAACGGCTTCCTGATCAGCCACGGAACCACGTGCCTTGCCGAGATAGGCCGCGACGACGATCGGAGAACGATTGGGTGGGAAGATCACCCCGATATCGTTGGTTGCTATTCCCTCCCACGTCCCGGGCTTGTTCGCGATCCGCCAGCCCGCCGGCAAACCAGCCCGCAAGCGCTGTGCGGCCGCGTCTCTGGACGCCATCATCCACCCTGTCAGGTACGCCCGCGACTTCGGTGACAGAGCGGAGCCCAGTATGATGCGTTGCAGTGTGCCCACCATCGCGCGCGGCGACGTCGTGTCGTGTGTTTCTCCGGGCTTGACGATATTGAGAGCCAGTTCGGTCTTGTCGATACGAGTCGTTTGATCACCGATTGAGCGCAGATAGGCGGTCAATGCAGAAGGTCCGCCGAAGCTGGACAGAAGCAGGTTTGCCGCGGTGCTATCGCTGACCACCGCCGCCGCTTCGCAGAGTTCTTCTATAGTCATGCCACCGGTAATGTGCGGTTTGGTCGCCTTGAACGGAATAACCAGATCCTTTTCCCCAAAGAAGATTCGTCGATCCAATTTCTCCTCTCCACGATCAACGCGAGCGAGTGTGAACGCGATAGCGAGAGCCTTGAACGTGCTGCACAGTGCGAAGCGTTCATCAAGACGGTTCCCAACTATCTGGCCGGTCGCGGTGTCCAGGACCGCGACGCCAAGATGACCACCACTGCCGAGTTCGAGCTCTTTGAGCTGCATTTCAACAATGGCTTTGCTGTTTGCGGCCCAAGCGCTCCGCTCCAGCGACCAAAATGCTGCAACGAGGGGGGGTAGACATAAAGTTCGTCGTGTGATGAACATGGATAGAGAGCTTTCGCTTGGTGAACCGTACGGCAGCAATGACGCTCTTAAGACAAGGAAATTTTTCTGTTGCGCGACGACACTCGCGCTTACAAGTGCGAAATGGCGGGATAATCAGGATCACCATCGGTTTGTATAAGCGCTTGAGAGCCGGCGCACACGCGAGTCACCGTTTAGGGGACAATAGGTTGGTGAACTGGAACTTCAATTTAAAGGGTCATCTGGAAAGACGCGGGAACCCACGTCATTCCCCGTATTTCAAGTGTATGAGCGGATAAGGCCTTCCCTGCCCGTCAAGTGGTGACCGGCCCGTACTTCGAAATCCCATTTTTTCGTAAAAGCCAATCGCTTGACCATTCTGTTCATTGACGTCGGTTGTCATTTCAGGATGAAGTGATAGTCCGTGACGTACCAGAGCTGCGCCAATTCCAGTTCCTCGACACGGTGGATCGACGAACAGCGCCTCCATGTGGCCGTTGTCAATCAGCATAAAGGCTAGCGGGTAGTCGTCAGCGTTGACCGCGATCCAGAGCGGAGCCTTGGGTAGAAAGTCACGCACCATCTCTTCAATTTCATGGCGATCCTGAGGTGAAAGGAAGTCATGGGTCGCATCTACCGCTGCCCGCCAAATTTCCACCACTCGTTCGTTGTCATCAGGGTTAGACCATCTAATTTTGATCACGACACCACCTCTGTTGTTTCTCGGCAAAAGTGAATGTTGCCGAACACTAAAACGCTGCAAGCAGCCATTGAGTAACAATGCGACCGTCAGCGTTGCGAACCGGCGCGAAAAGCGATTTCCTGCCCGTACGACAGCTCTAGTGTGTTGCCATCCGGGTCGGAAATATACGTCCAGAGGCCGACCGGCGACCCGCTATCGCGTGGGGCAGACCGCAAGATACCGCGGCGCTCAGCCTCAGCGGCAAGACGCAACACATCGTCCGGCGTGGCACAGGCGATGCCGATATGCCCGAAGGGTCCGAGTGGTGTATCATCTAACTTCCTAGATGCAACTAGGACAAGTGCGAAGGGACGCAAGCCATCGGCCATCCAGGCGACCTCTTGGATATCGCCGCCTGCTGTTCGACGATGAATCACCTCAAGGCCGGCGAATTCCCGATAGAAGTTGATGCTCTTATCAAGGTCGCCCACGACGATTGCTACGTGAGACAGGCCGAGATCAGTTTCAGGTGACTGGACCATGTTCGATTCTCCTTTGCTCTCAATTCTGGATCATTGAAAAATTGAATGGAAATTGATATTCAATATTCTCGCTATGCACGATTCGAATAATATTCATCCATCCGATTTGGGCCTGCTGCCTGTTCTCGAGGCACTCCTCGAGGAGCGCCATGTCTCCCGCGCAGCTTTGCGGCTCAACCGTTCACAGCCAGCGGTTAGTCATGCTCTGGCACGGCTGAGAGATATTTTTGACGATCCGCTGCTGGTGAGAGCCGAAGGTGGCCTGCAACCCACAGCGCGGGCGCTTCAACTTGCAGAGCCGCTCGGCGAAGCCCTTGCGCTGATGCGTTCCCTTGTCAATCAAACTTCATTCGACATGGAGCAGTGTAACAGCCATTTCCGCCTTTCCCTGTCGGATTATGGAGCTGCAATCCTACTTCCTGCTCTCGTCTCACGGCTCCGAAAGTCGGCCCCGTCAGTGGACCTGTCTATCGTGTCGTATGGTCGAGAGCGCGCCCTCGCCGCGCTTTTGGACGGGGAGATCGATATGGCCATTGGCGTTTACCCCAAGCTGGAGCAAGTCAGGGATCTCAAAAACGTGGTGCTTTTCGAAGAGACATTCGCCTGCCTCTTCGACCACTCGGCTGGAAGCAAAGCATTATCTCTCAAAGATTATCTTGCGCGTCCGCATATCCGAGTGAGTGTTGCGCTGCAGGATAACAGCGAGGTCGATGAAGCGCTTTCTCGTCTTGGCCACAAGCGCCGCATAGCAGTCCAAATTCCGCACTGGTCCGCTGCGCCCGACCTCGTTCGTGAAAGCGATCTTGTGTTGACCGCAGCAAGCCGCAGCATCGAAGGTTTGAGCGGTGGAAGCCTCCAATGTGGCGAACTGCCTTTCCAGCTTAGCAAATTTCCATTCGTCCAGACGTGGCACCGGCGCCGTGAAAAGGATGCAGCGCATCGATGGCTGCGGGAGGAAATCGCTGCTATAGCCGTTAGACAGATATAAGCACCAGGCCATTCATCTGTCCACCATGACTTCAGGTAGAATGATCCTTGGAGCGGGTAAGACAGGTATTAGAGCATTTCCTGATTTTTCAGAATGGGCCTGCATTCCCGAGCCCGCTTTGTTCTGATTCAATGATGCTGCCTGAATGGAAGGCAAGCATCGGATAACCGCACCGTTTCAAATCATCTTCGTGAGCGTGTTGTTACCGCCGCGGTGAGCGAGAGAGTATCTGGGCCGTGGCCGTACGGTTTAATGTCGCGGCGTCTTCAGTGGTTAAGTGGTCGCAACACTACCGCGCGACTGGATCGGTTGGCCCCGACAAGATGTGTAGTCATTGCAAGCGCATTCTGGAACCTCCATCGTGGCCTCATTGCCGAACGGCTTGCTCAAAATCCGCATTTGACGCTGCATGGACTGAAGGCGGACCTCGCCTCGCGAGGCATTGCCGTTCTAACATAAACGATCTGGAAGTTCATCCGCAGCGAGGGGCTACGTCAAAATAACCGATGCCCTCAGAAATCCGGTGTTGGTGGAAAGCCAGCGGGCGCTGCCTGTGCTTGCCAATATCTCCACCAATTTGGCTGTCTGCCGTCAGTGATGATATGTCGCGGCCCACTCATTTCAAGCAAGCGGGTGAGGTTTGGCTCAAGACTACGCCCACTCCCGCGAACGACCCGTTTAGATCAGCTTCGGCCGTCTGATCGATCATCCAGCTTTAGACGCTTCCATTGAACCTGTGCCGATAGCAGTTTCAAGCAATCGATATTCATGATTACCAGCTTTACCTTGTCCGACTTCCACGAAGCCGTTTGCTAAGTAGAATGCCAAGGCCCCTCTGTTTGCGGAGACACATTTGAGTTGGTATCGAACCGACTTCCATCCAGGCAGAGACGACAGGAGCGAGCGCCCTATTCCGCGCCCCACATAGCGTGGATCGACGTGAAGATGGTGGATAAAATTGCTTGGCTGCCACACCGAAATAAATCCTGTAAGACGGTCATTATCGGCGGAAATCGTTATTGCTTCGCCGTTAGTTTCGGTATCGAAATCTTCCAGCACAAAAGTGGAAGGCACCTCCCAAAAAAAAGCTGCTCGGCGAGATCTCAAAAATAGATTTCGCAGGTCTGGCAAATCGCGAGGTTCTGCGGGTCTTATGATCATTGCTTGCGGCTCCTGTCATCATTTTCTGGCACGGCAGTTTGCAGAGCGGATTTCGCCGCTCAAGTATCTCTTGACCCCGCATCTCATGTAGGACAGGAGATGCGCCGGCATGGGTCAAGGCTCATTGCGATAAGGCAAAGTACCGCACAAAGGAGCATCATCAGCCACCAGACGAGTGACAGGTCAGCGAGTAACTGTCGTAACAATCCAGCCACTAACGGCATCACCGCTGCCAAAACATAGCCCCCTCCCTGTACAAATGCCGCGATGGTGGCAGCTTCGTCAGCCTCATCGCCATGATCCATTGCTACGATAATCGAGAGAGGGAACAAGGCTCCAATCCCTACACCCGCCGAAACTGCTGCTGGCCAGGCAAATGTTTGCGGTGAAATCGCAAGCCCTAGCATTCCTAAAAAAAGAGCTCCGATCGCGGCCAACAAAGCAGGACGTCTGTCTGGCAGGAAATTAATTGCCGAGGACACGGTGAGCCCCGCGATCACCTCCGCAACCGTCACGGCTCCCAGAAGGCCACCTGCCCTTTGTGCCGACCAGCCCATCTGGGTGTAAAAAGGCGGCAGCCAGGCAAGCACCAGCGTGTATGCCCCCGTACCTAAGCCGAAAAATGTCAACAGGAGCCAGGCGCGTGGCTCTCTATAGAGATGTAACGGTTTGTCGCAGACCCGATGCACGACTGTTTCAGGACCAAGCGCATGTCGCCAAATCAGCAGTGCTATCGCAGCGGGTGCGACCCATATTCCCAAAGCTGCCCTCCAGTTCAGCGTCACGGCGAGCCATGGCCCAGCCATTGCCGATATAAGGGCCCCCGCCATTATCGCTGTTGAATAAAGGCCCATCATTCCCGCCGCATCGCGCTTCGCTTGACGACGGATGACCGCAGGCATGACCGCCTGCACCAACGCTATCCCGATACCCCCGCAAATTGCGGTCATCAGCAAGATTGAAGCACTGGGTAGGAAGAAGCGGACGGCGTGGCTAAAGAGAAGAACGAGGAGTCCCGTCGCGATCGCCGTCTTGTCGCTGACAGCAGCACGGAGCGGGCGGATTGCGAAGAGAACAGCGCCCATCAACCCTACGGGCAGCGTTGTGAGTAAACTGGCGGCCAAATCCGAGAGATCCGTTGCATGCTGTATCGTATCAAGCAAGGGTCCGATGACCGCGATGGAAGGCCTTAAATTGAGTCCGACGAGCAGAACCGAAGCCGGAAACACCCAGCGATGGCGACGACCGATCATAAAAATGGCTCCTGGTAAAATCTTCGCTTGCGGTTGCAAGTTACCGCCGATATGAATCTTGACATAAAGATATGTATCTTGATGTCAAGATAGGTTGTGCATGGACCGTGCTTCAAAAGCTGCCGATCAGTGGGCTCGTGAGCGGCCCGACTTGGATACCGGCGCGATGATACTCCTCGGGCGCTTGGGCGAGGCAGCGCTCGTCATTACGCGAGAACGGCTCAATCCTGTATTTGCCGCGTTCGGCCTTCAGCCTGGCGAATTCGATGTGTTAGCAACCCTGCGTCGGAGTGGAGCACCGTATGCGCTAACACCAACCGACCTTTATGAAGCGGCGATGATTTCATCGGGTAGCATGACAAACAGAATAGATCGGTTGGAAAAGGCTCAGTTGGTGCAGCGTCAGCCCAACCCAAGCGACAAGCGTGGCACCTTGGTTGCACTTACCCCTCAGGGTTTGGCTTTGATAGATCGGGCAGTGGAAGCACACGTTGTCAATCAGGAAGCGGTGCTGGCAGGACTTACCAAGAGTGAACGTGCAGAGCTCTCGGCTTTGCTGGAAAAGCTTCTTGGGCATGTTCAGAATTGAACAGTGGGGGTTGGGAAAAGCGGCGCGGGAAGACTACCCATGGGTACCTCTTAACTTGTCAGAGTAACTTACGAGACTTTCCTGCCCGGAGTTTCGGATCACGCCTAACTGTGGTTGGAAACCTGTTGACGATCCATCGGGATCGAAGACCAGATCTCGGAAGATGGTTTTCAGGAGATCGGCTAGTTCCTGAGCCAGTTCACTTGTATTATCTTGTTTTGCAATCTCAATTCGAAGGCTGGCAGGCTCGGCAGCCTCCATCGATCTTGCGGATGCCAGAAGGTGTTTGGTGCGCAGTACGAACCGTCATGCCCAAGCCAAATCTCAAAGCACGCCAGACCCCGGCAAAAGGATCGCAATTTGGATACCATCTGGAACCGGGCCTTGACACAGCCCGGTCAGCCCGCAGCCCTCACGCTATACAGAACTTTTGGGTGGAGTCGCCGCCGCTGGCATGGTCCGGCGAGATGAAAAAGGACATCCCTGTGACCCTCAGATTCGGCTATACCATTCTCTATGTTCCAGATGTTCCAGCAACGGTCGCCTTTTACGAGGTGGCCTTCGGCGTGACGCTTCGATTTCTGCACGAAAGTGGTCTCTATGCTGAGATGGAAACCGGCGACACCACCTTAGCCTTCGCCGGCGAAAAGATGGCCGAGATGAACGGGGTGGCTATTCGGCTCTTGCGTGCAGTTGATCTGGCCCAAGCGGTGGAGATAGCGTTGATCTGCGACGATCCGCAAACCTCATGGGACAGAGCGGTCGCGGCAGGGGCAAACCCACTGACGCCGCCAACGATCAGGCCTTTGGGCCAGGTTGCCGGCCATGTCCGCGACCTGAACGGCGCTCTGGTCGAGCTTTGCTCCGACATGAAAGGATCGCCTGAGGAGCCGATATGCAGCCCACAATAGCTTCACCTATACTGACTACATGTTTGATGGCAGGCTTTAACGAACAGAGCTTGTTTGGCTTACCAAAATCCATTTCATCTCGACGTGCTCGTTTTCAATTATGGCTCGGCCGCGGCTCCCACGAGCGGTAGGTTAAGTTCGAGCATGTAGAGAGATGTTTTACATCGAGCAGGTGGTGGCTTGTATCAGATAACTTATACCATGAATGCGCGAGACTATGCGGCTATGACACGTGTTCTGACGAAGCGGTCTCTGGCAAGGAATAGCTTGGCGTTCGTCCTTTGGCTATTTTCCCTATGGTACTTGATCGGTCTACTCACAGATATCGTCAATCCAAAGCTCATGGCAACATTTCTTTATGCCAGCAGCTTCTACTTCTGGATCTTCCTCGCCATCATAGCAGTGTCCATCCTGCTTTCTTTTTTTAATCATTGGCTCGCTGCTGGAATATCCTTCTTTTACTTCCGGCAGATCGCTTCTGCAGGTGCGACACTGACCTTAACCATGAGCGAGGGGGGTGTTGAGAGCCAGTCGGAAGTCGCCAAAGTGAAATTTCCGTGGCGTGCCGTCAAACGTATTATTCATGAAGGCAATTATTTGATCATGGCGATATCGAGGCGTGAAGCGATCATTTTTCCTCGGCGCGGCTTCAATACGGATTCTGAATTTGAAGCAGCGTATCAATTCGCAGCGGACAGGCTTTCGGCGTATGGCTGATAAGATAGTAACCTCGTGACGGCGGCAAAGACTGCGGGTGCTGAAAAAGATGCCAGACGAACAAGCACTCTCACCAAACTCTGCACCTTCATGGAGCAAGAAATTTTCAGAGCGGGGTCGCTTCCTATCTCGTTATTCGTTCAATTAGAATTAAAGATCTGGACTGGTTTCATGCGCTTACTACGCCGTGTCCCATAATTGGGTTTAATCGTCTTGACGCTTTGTGATTCAATCTCCCTCGAAACGACATTCCACGCGCCGTTCCGAATTGAGGAACAAAACATGGGCTGCCGACCCAGTCGGCGGGCGTGGGTCAAGATCAATGCCCTGACGGCTCATGATCTGAGCCTTCCGATAGGGCGGAAGATGATCGGCATCTTTGGAAATCTGCAAATGGCGACAGTCGGAGCAGGCCTATTCGATACCATCATTGCAAGCCCGAGCATGCGAATTTTACGCAGCGTGGGACGATCACTACATTAATAGATGTTGGTGTCCAAAATATGTGATGCGATGCGGGATTGGTCAGCGACCGTAAACCGGGTGAATGAGTTGATAACGTCTACCCTTGCCCTCTTTCGGTGAGCGGTCGATCCGCGTGAATGCCACGAAGCCAACAGCTTGGTCGTTCTGTTCATTGACGTCGGTTGTCATTTGAGGATGAAGTGGAAGTCCGTGGCTCACAAGCGCAGCCCCGATTCCTCCCCAAGACGTTGGATCGACAAACAGAGCCTCTGTGTGGCCGCCATCGATCAGTATGGAGGCGAGTGGAGATTCACTAGCGTTAACAGCGAGCGAAAAAGGGGCTTGGGCACCCTCCTTCGTTTGAGCGCGGTGCTCCCGCGACAAAAGTTCTTGGGTTGCATAAAACGCTTTATTCCAGTTCCGGTTGCGCTTCTACGCTGATTGGCACGCAAGGTGAAACTTCAACTGCGCGTTCTTCATTTCCATCTTAGTCGCCTCAATCAATGATCGATGACGAGATTTCGGACAGCTGTTTTAAGGATATCAGACAGTTCTTGCGCCGCTTCGGTCGGATGATCTTGTTTGAACATTCTCAATTCGAGGTCCGGCAAACTCGGAAGACCATCGACAACTTTTTTTACTTCCGGTGGCACACGGTAGGCGGTGCGAACTGTCATGCCCAATCCAAACCTCAAAGCGCCCCAAACTCCAGCCAAGCTTGGGGTCGTCAATGAAAGGCGCCACTTGATCCTTGCGTCCTCTAACGCGCGAAGTGCAGCTTGTCGAAACAGGCAGGGATGTTCGTAGAGGACAAGAGGCAAATCGCCTCGCGGACCTCTAATAACGTCGATGTTCTCATCTTTGGCTAACCAGAATATCGGCATTGTTGCCAAAAGTTCTCCAGTCGCAGGGCGACGTGCTTCGCAGAAGGCAATAGCAACGTCCAGTTGACCTGCCTTCACCTCTTCCTCGAGTGCGTAATTTCGACCCGCACGAACTGCGACATGGGAATTTGGGCGGTTATTGGCAAATGCCGTAAGGGTAGCGGGCATGACATCTTCAAAAAAATCTTGCGGCAAGCCAAGCCGTATTGTTGGAGGTGCTACCGACGCACCCAAAGCCGCCGCTGCCTCATCGTGCATAGCAACGATCCGCCGTGCATACTCGAGAAGTGTTTCGCCTGCCTCGGTTGGCGCGAGACCGCGACCCTTCCGTTGAAACAGCGGATGGCCAGCCTGATCTTCCAGGCGTTTGAGTTGCATGCTGACAGCGGACTGTGAACGGCCGAGTTGAACTGCAGCACGCGCAAAACTGCCCAACTCGATGCCCATGATCATCATACGCAACGCTTCGATGTCGAATTGAGGCACCATCTACCCGATTCCCTGAAGTTGGATGTAGTATCTATCGAAATATTGTAATATTTGCTATAGGCGCCGGAACCTCGAAAAGCGTTAATGCCGCTGCGTTTGGAACCATCAACGAACGGCTGGAACGACCGAGGATTTTTGCCTGTTCGCGGGGCAAAAGATAGCTGGCTGCGTTGATTACGGTTCCGTTCGCGGAAAAACGGGCAGTGTCCCGACGCGGAACGAACTCGACCAGAATATACTCTTAAAGGTGCGGTTGGGAGATGCGAAAATGGCACTACTGATGATCCCAGGTTACATGCTGGACGCCGCACTTTGGCGCGAGGTTGAGCCAGATCTAGCCCCCTACGGCCCCATTGTTCATGCGGATCTTACTCAAGATAATTCCATCGCTGCCATGGCGCGGCGCGCCATAGCGAGTACCCCTTCTGAGTTCATTTTGATTGGTTTTTCGCTGGGAGGCTACATCGCCCGCGAAATCGCGCGGCAGGTTCCAGAGCGCGTGAAGGCGTTGATTTTGATCGCAACCTCGTCACGCGGGGATGGCGACCTGCGAGTAAATCGAAAAGAACCTATTACGCAGCATAACGCACCTGAGACCTTTAAAGGCCTAAGCAGAGCAGCGATAAACTCGTCGCTGCATCCCGATAATACAGGTCGCGATGACCTTGTCTCATTGATCCAAGCAATGAGCCGGCGCATCGGTTATGCTGCCTTTGAGCGGCAGTCGCTTCTCGTCCGACATGATGAGCGCGGCGAACTAGCAAAGCTAAAATGTCCTTGCCTCGTAATCGCTGGTGAGCAGGATAGACTCCGATCAAGAGCGGAAGCAATCGAGCTTCACCGAGGAATACCAGGGTCCACGCTTGCCGTCATCGAGGGAGCGGGCCACATGGTGCCACTGGAAGCTCCGAGGTTGCTGACAGCAACTATCTTGGAGTGGCTTTCCAAATTATCGCACTAAAAAACATGCGTAATTTCAAATTTGGGTGCCAGTGCTAACCGCCCGTAACTCGATTGCTATCGCCGGTCCGCGGTCGACTTTTGCTCCGCTGGCCCTTTGCCTTGCTTCAGCCGAACACAAGGCCACCATCGACAATGAGGTTTTGGCCCGTCACGGCCCTCCCCCACGGACTGACAAAAAATAGCACGGCATCTGCCGCCTCTTCCGGCGTGGTAACACGGCGCAGCGGCGTGCTGGCTGCGACCAGGTCGAACACTTCCTCTGGAGTCGCACTGCTCGCTGTTGTCGTCCGAAGCAGACCACCAGAGACCATGTTTACTGTGATACCGTCTGGCCCGAGTTCGGCCGCGGCGGTGCGGGTGAGCGAAAGGAGCGCGGCTTTAGCGGCGGTGTAATCGTGGTAGGGGACAACAGGATTCTGGAATAAGTTCGTGCCAATCGTCACGATTCGACCAAAGCCAGATGCTGCCATGCCGGCTCGCACCGCCTGTATCAGGTTAAGCGCGCCCTTTAGGGCGGTATCGAGTTGCCCCGCCATGTCCTGCCATAAGAGATCGCTGAGCTTAGGCCGCGCATCTCCATTGAAGCTGAAATCGGTCAGTGCATTGTGCACGACCGTTGTTGGTGCACCGAACCCATCAGTCACCTCGGCAACCAATCGGTTGACGGCGTCTGTATCCCGAATATCGGCCTGGAAGGCGCGTGTTCGATCGCCGAGACGGTCCGCCAGCGCTTCGGCTTCCATTCGGCTGGTGCGATAATTGATAGCCACTTTTGCGCCTTCACGTGCGAGAGCTTCGGCAATCGCCGCGCCAAGGCCACGTCCGGCGCCGGTTACGATGACCGTCTGCTTACTGATATCAAGTGTCATGCCTTTCATCCTTCCTGATTGCGCTATAGCGCATGAAAATGTTGCCTCGGCCTATGGCCGGAACCGATGTGGAGCGTACCCACCTTGGCGACATAGGCTTTGGCAGCCGCCATCGCTTGGCTGAGTTGCCCCCCCGTTGGCGAGTTCGACGGCGAGCGCGCTGGAGAGGGTGCAGCCAGTGACGCGCGTATTAACTGCCTGAACTCTCGCTGCCTCGAACCAGACCGTGCTGGATGGGTCAGAGCCGGCGATCGAAAGAATGTCGCATATCACCCTTTGACCTTTCTGATTCGTTCCGCGATAAGCGCAGCCTCTGCGCGTGGATCCGGCCTGCCACATATGGCCGAAACGACTGCAAGCCCTTGGGCGCCCGCTCTAAACACCTCATCAACATGCCCGGCTTTCAGGCCTCCGATCGCCACCGACGGGACCGGGCATATTGAAATTAACCTGGCCAATCCGTCTAAGCCGATTGGCTGCTTGTGATCAGGCTTGGTCGGCGTTCCGAAGACAGGACCGATGCCGGCGTAGTCGACGAGATCGACGTCCACTGCGGCAGACAGCGTTTCCGTCTCGACGGAGAGGCCAAGGATCATGGAAGGGCCGATCAGTCTGCGGGCTCTGCGCGCATCCATGTCCTCCTGACCGATGTGCAGACCGTCGGCGCGGATAGTGATCGCCGCCTCGACGTCATCGTTAACTATGAGTAATGCGCCGGTGCCCGCCAGCGCTGCCTTCAGCGCGTGGCCGGTTTCGATTATCGCCGCCGTGTCGGCGTGCTTGTCGCGCAATTGCACGATCGTTGCGCCACCGGCTACCGCGGCGCGGGCCGTCTCTACCATGCCGACTTCGGCGCAGAGATCAGGATCGAGAACGAGATAGAGCGAGAGGTCGAAGCTTTTCATGCCGCACGAATCCTTGCCTGTCTGTCGAGCGTCGGGCCATCAAGGGCGGAAAGCGCGTCAAGGAAACGCCACGCAAAGGAGCCCGGGCCATCCGCTTGGCGCGCCGCGTTTTCGCCTGCCACTGCGAAGATGGTGAGCGCCGCGACAGAGGACACAAGCGGATCGGTCGGGAAAACCGCCGCTAAAGCACCAACGAGGCAGGTGAGTGAGCATCCCAGCGCCGTGACTGCAGGCATGAAACGCGACCCACCTTCGACAACGAAGGCCCGCTCGCCATCGGTAACGAAATCGATCTCGCCAGTGGCAGCGACGACCGCCCCGTGTGCTTTCGCGAGGATGCGGGCAGAGGACTGCGCTTGCTCTACCGGATCGCGGCTATCGACGCCTTGCCCGCGACTGGTGCCACCGGCCAAGGCAATGATCTCGGAAGCGTTGCCGCGAATGATAGTCGGGCGATGGGCCAGTAGCGCATCGACCGCCTGGCGTCGGAAACTCGTCGCATAGTGCGCCACAGGATCGAGCACCCAGGGCTTTCCAGCACGGTTGGCGGCATCTGCGGCGCTGCGCATGCCTTTCATCCAGCCTGCTGACAGCGTGCCGATGTTGATAGTCAATGCGCGGGCGATGCCTGCGAACTCGCTCGCTTCTTCCTCGGCATGGACCATGGCGGGAGAAGCCCCGGCGGCGAGCAGCACATTGGCGGCGATGTTCATTGCCACGAAATTGGTGATGTTCTGGACGAGCGGCGGATCGGCGCGTAGCGCCGTCAGTAGGCTTCCGGGCGAGGTCTGCTGCATGTTGCTCCTTTCGAACGGAGCAAGACGCGGGAGCGGAACGCAAAAGCCTGCGAAGATCCCGAGCGACTCCCTCCGCCAGCATTATCTGGTTCAGGTTCCAAGGGTACTTCTCAGCCCGCCTTTCGACGAACGCCCCTGTCTCTCAATGTGTTCGTTGTTGCAGAGAACCGAACGATTGTCACTTTAAAAAGCAGCCAGCCCGGCTGGGACTCAGCGAGTTATTGCAAGCTGGTTTATGTTGCTTCTTCATGATTGAAGTATGATTCCGACGACTCGGATTTCCCAGCGAGGAAGCTATAAATAGGATCGGGTTAGATCTCCTCAGGAAAAATCCTGCGCTATTTCTTTGCAAGGTTAGCGAGCATATCCTTGTGTGCAAGGCTGTGCATTTAAGTGCGTTGACTTCATGTGTCGTGGAAAACCGAGGCTAGCGTCCACGCTCTGCGCCCCCGTTGACCTGAATGATCTGCCCAGTGATATGTGCAGCCTCAGCAGAGGCAAGCCACCCAATCGTATGAGCGATATCTGCGGGGATGCCGGCCCGGCCGTTCATCGTTTCGGCAATCTTGGCCTGATGCAGCGCATCAGACAGAGCTGTACCAAAGAAGCCCGTCTCGGACACATAGCCGGGCGCAATTGCGTTGACCGTGATGCCTTTGCCGCCCAGCGACTTGGCAAGATCGAAACAGTAAGGATGCAGGGCTGCCTTGGCACCACCGTAGCAGCCATTTCCTGAGCCGCGATAGGCCGCGATCGAGCTCAGGAGAATGATGCGTCCTCCCGGAGACCGCAATTGTGGCAAAAGAGCTTCTGTGAGAAGGACAGCGGCAAGCGTGTTGTTGCGGAAATTGTCGTTCCAGCGGCGGGCCACACCCGCCAATCCGTCAGCATAGGTTTCAGCCGGAAATTGACGCAGCACGTGACCGCCCGCAGCGTTGACCAGCACGTCAAGGGTCGTAAGCCGGTCCGATAGATCAGCTTTAATGGCCTCAACCTCCGGCGCGTTTCCAAGATCACCCGCAATCACCAAGACATTCGGTGCCTGCGGAAACTCGCGCGCAATTGCAGCTGCGGCATCCTCCAAAACGGACTTCCTTCGGCCAATGATGGCCACTTGCGCACCGCGTTCCGCAAAATATCGCGCCGTCGCCAAACCGATACCGCTGCCGCCGCCGCTGATAACAACTGTTTTGGTCATGATGTAAGCTCCGTGGATGAGGTCGATTTGGTGTTCAGCCAGACCGGCGGCGATGATCCCAGTTTCGGGGCGGGAAGATCCCAGCCCATTGTGACGCCATCAATTGCAGCAGGCGGTCGCAAACGCCGCGCCGGTCCCCAACCGGTGCGCTCGATTGCATCCGACAAGTCTTCCTGCTGTTCTGGCAAGAACGCCGTCGTATCGGCGGATTGGTGGCCAGCGGACACCAGCAATTGTGCGGTGCGTGCCAGCGATGCGCGGGCTTCGAGGACGCGCCCGGTGCGCAGTCTTTCGGTCAGGCCTCGAACTACCGCGGCGGCCATCAAGTAACCTGTCCCGTGGTCGATGGATTGTCCGGGCAACGGCGTCGGGCGATCACGACCCATCAAACGCATGCCAGTATCGGCGATCCCGGTACTCATCTGAATGAGACTGTCGAAGCCGCGTCGTCCTTTCCACGGACCTGTCCAGCCATAGGCGTCAAGGCAGACGTCGATCAAGTTGGGATTGATTGCCCGACGCTGTGCCGGATCGAAGCCGAGGTCTGCCAGCGCCCCCGGTCGGTAGCCATGGACGATCACGTCGGCCCCGGCGATCAAATGGGAAAGTCGGTCGCGCCCTTCTGCGGTCTTCAGGTCAAGTCGCGCGCAGCGTTTGCCAAGGACAACTTCTGGGACCGTCCCGGGCTCCTCCCATCCAAAGGGATCGATCCGCAAAACATCGGCACCAAAGGCTGCCAGGAAGCGTGTTGCAACAGGACCGGCGAGGATGCGTGTCAGATCAAGCACGCGGATGCCCTGAAGTGGGCGTTCCGCCATCGGGGTCCAGTGCGCTGGGGTGGCGGCAGTTGTCCACGCAAGGTGTATCAGTGGCTCGGCGTTCACGGCTAGCCCTTGCGGGTGTTCAGCCCATGCCTGTTGTGTACGCATTGATGCTGCACACCCACCACGTTCGACGATCGCGGCCTCAAGATCGGCCGCGTTCCATTTCTCCACAGCCTGCTCGACTGAGCTTTTATCGATAGGTGTTCCGAGAACGGACAGGACGACGTCGCGGTGGTGGGGCGCATTCGTGTGCAGCCGGATCCAGCCGTCAGCGGCCTGATAATCACCAGCGATCGGGTCCCATTGCGGTGGCAATGACCAATCCTGCGGGCGGAGGGATGTCAGAAACCAATAGGACGCAAGTCGCCGGTCGATCCCGACCGTCGGAAGAGCGCCCGATGCGACAGCAGACAACTCCGCTACCGCAAGACTGGCAACCCCGATCGTTGCAGCTGCCAGTTCGGTGACGTGGAACGCTGACGGAAGCACACCAATTCCTGAAAATTTGATGTGTTTCAATTCATCGGGGTCACCCCCGATGGACGTCCACGACGTTTGTAGAAGCTTGTTCGGAGACGGTTTATCTGAGGTTGGGTTTGGCCCAAAAGCAAAATTGTCAGGCATGGCAGCCTCCCAAATGGAAGATATTGCATCCATCGCCACGCTAGAATAATTGTCAACGTTGATTAATCTTGTCAATATAACTTTGAGGGTCTGCAATGCCTCGTTACATGTCCTCCAGGGAGGCGGCAGCCTATTTGCGGGTGTCTCTGCAGACACTTTATGCCTATGTCAGCCGAGGCTTGCTTCACGCGGAAAACGGGCCCGGCCAGCGTGAAAGCCGCTATCTTGCCACAGATGTTGAGCGCCTCAGAGACAGGAAGGAAAAGGGCCGTAAGCCAAGGGAAGTGGCGAAAGCAACGCTGAGTTTTGGCCTTCCTGTTCTGGAGTCGGCGATCACCCTTATCGAGAACGAGCGCCTTTACTATCGTGGCCTCGATGCATTGGAGATAGCCCGTACGCACAGCGTCGAAGAGGCGGCGGCTCACCTCTGGCAATGTGATATCTCTGCGTTCGACCGTTCCGCGCCCTCTTCTGACAGTTCTCTTTTGGTCGTGATGGATAACTTCCGGGGACGGCGTGCGGAAGAGGTGCTGTTGCCACTCTTCACGCTGGCAAGTGACGATGCCAGAACTGCGCTGTGGCAGACATCGCAGCAACGCCTGGCGGAAGGTAGTATTGATCTTGTGCGCATCCTGGCTGGATGCTTGCTGGGCACGGAGCCGAATGCAAAGCCACTTCATCAGCAATGCGCAGACGTCTGGGGCATCGATAGCCGCGGGGCGGACCTCATTCGCAGGGCCCTCGTTCTTTGTGCTGACCATGAATTGAACGCATCAAGTTTCACGGCGCGTTGCGTTGTATCGACCGGAGCAAGCCTGAGGGCCGGCATCATCGGGGGATTGGCCGCATTGACGGGCGGCCGCCATGGGGCGACCACCGCTCGCGGTGAAGCGCTTTGGGACGAGGTCGTAGGTGATGAAATGGGTACGAAGATACGCCAGCGATTAGCACGAGGCGACGACATTCCCGGTTTCGGCCATCGATTGTATCCTTCCGGAGATGTTCGCGCGGCAGATCTACTGGCGTCCATGGCACCCCTCGACCGCGATTGCCAGGAACTCATACATCATGGACACGATTTAACGGGGGCCCGACCTTCCATAGATTTTGCGCTGGTAGCCCTACGGCGCCACCTTCGGTTACCGCTCGGTGCGGCTTTCGGCGTGTTTGCCTTGGGCCGCTCGATCGGCTGGATTGCACATGGTCTGGAACAGCGACGCAATCCCGACATCATTCGGCCACGCGCGGCTTACACGGGGCATATACCATCTGACGTAGATCCCCATTATGGAGTGCCTCGGTAAGAAACGTAGACCTGCAAGGGTAAGCGCCAGCTTTGCGGACAGTTGAAGCTGACCTAATTTGGCTTTAGATCCTTTAGCACCCTATTTGGCACATCATTGTAAATGATTACCGACGACACATAGGAAAGCGGGACTATAGGACAAGGCGATGCGGCGTCCAGCTTATCTCTTGTCACCATTGTGGAGATCTCGCTAGATCGGCGTCGTTTCTGTAGCCATGATGAAGTTGGTGCCAACTCGGATTTGTCGCGATTTCTGAGCGACTTTAGGGAACCTCTCGGGAGAGAACGATGAAGCGAAATATTGACAATGCAGAACATTACAATTGGGGCTCGGAGTGCGATGGCTGGATCCTTTCGCCTCGCCCGGAAATGATGGTTATCCAAGAGAGGATGCCGCCAGCTACAGCTGAAAAAAGACACTACCACAACGTCGCCAGACAATTCTTCTACGTTTTATCTGGAGAATTGACTATGGAGCTCGACGGAACCTACCATTCTATACCAAGTATGTCCGGTATCGAAATTCCTCCTTTGGGGCGTCATCAGGCGCGTAACGATAGCGATGCAGATGTACACTTTCTTGTCATTTCCAGCCCCACGACGCGCGGCGATCGTGTTGATCTCGAATAAAGTGGTAACTGGGGCGTTTACTTATCAATGGTACTGACCCGGGAAAACAATGTCCTGATCGACGAGGACATTGAATTTGTAGCCTGGCCGGATCTGCAGCGTCGGCTGCACCTCCATGTTCCGCTGGATCGTCCGGTCCGCAACGCGTCCGAAAGTCTCGGCAAAATTGCGCCGTGCCGCGTCAGATGCCGTATCCTGCGTGGCAAGCGTTGAGCTCTGCGGCACGGCCATATCAATGCCCGTCCCGATGAGCGCAATCATAACAGCTGAGCCGAAGGTTTTCAGATATTGGTTGTTCACCTTGTCCTTGAACCCACCATAGCCTTCCGCATCCGCGCCGGCCATGCCGCCGATCTGCAATGTCGAGCCGTTCGGAAAGATGATATCGGACCAGACGACGAGCACCCTGCTCTGCCCGAATGAGACTTTGCTGTCATAGCGACCGAACAGTTTCGTGCCCTGCGGGATCAGCAGCCGATGCCCGGTCGCGCTGTCATAGACATTCTGGCTGACCTGTGCGGTGATACGCCCCGGTAGGTCTGAATTGATCCCTGTTATCAACGTCGCCGGAATGACCGAGCCTCGTTTCAGTTCGTACAGGGACTGCTGTGGCACGACGCGGTTTGGCAGGTAGCCGAGATCCTTTAGGTCTGCGTTGAAGAAATTTTCCTTGGCGCTTTGTCCGTTCGGATCGACATTCTGGCCGCCGAGACCAGCGCGTAGGGCCGCGGCATAAAGGTCGGAGGCGTTTGCGCTCGCGGCGGCTGTCGTCGTCCGGCCCCCCGCGCCCTCATCTCTTTCCGACCGCGCTTCCAGCTTGCCGCGATCGATGGCAAGCGGCGCGTCGTAGGCGGTGTCTCGCGCCTGCATTCGGGCCATCCGCTGGCGCTGCTGCTCGCGAAGAATCTGTTCCTGTTGCTCACGAGCAAGACGCGCCCGCCAAACTTCCTCCGGTTCCAGTTCCTGCCCGCGCCGTTGCTCCTGTCTCTGTTCCGGCTGCAGCGTAAAGGGATTTGCCGCCTTCTCCTCGGCCTGTTTCGTCTCGATCGGCGTCGGCTGAAACGTTTCCTGCTGCTGTGGCTCGCCAATGATGCCGTCGGTGACGCCGCGCTTGATCTGGTCGGCATAGGTCGAGGCCGGATTGCCTGAGCTCGTTTCCGGGCCGCTATCGTTGCCGAAGTAGAGCCCGCGTGAGGCGAGCCCAAAGAAGATGATGCCGAGAAAGGCAATCAACAGCACAATGACAAGGATTACCGGCACGCGGTTTACCCGCTTTATGCCGGATGCGGCCTGATTGTTTTGCGCACCACCGAGTTTGAGAGACTGCACCATGATATCCTCCCTCACCCGCGCCGCATGAGGGACAGGGCGCTTGCCGGTGTCGCACCCGATGTCGTCACTGTGTAGGCGCGGCCGAGTTCGACGCTGCTCGTTGAGAGCCGTGCGAGCACCTGGCCGTCATAGGGCACGATGACATAGGCGAGCGGAACGACGGCAGTCCCGCTATCCATCTTCTGGTCGGTAACAACGGCGTAGCCCCATCCCTTCAGCGCTGCTTCAAGTGCCTGGCCGAAGGGAGAACCATCCTGTTTGAGCGCAACGGTTGCCTTCCCCTGTCCGATCTGCTCGGCGAGACGGCTGACCATGTCGCCGGCGATTGCACCGGCCGCCGGTCCGGAGATCTCTGGAGGTGCAGCGCTCGTGGCGAGACCGCCGGTTTCCATTGACTGGCAACCGGAAAGGAGGATGGCGAGGCCACTGCCTATGGCGAGGCAGCGGATGGGGCCGAGGCTGTTCGCGGTGTGGCGAAGGAGATTCCGCATCACCGCCCTCCCCTGCTGATCGTCACCTTCTGCTGCTTCCAGCCGACGCCCGAGACGAGGACGGCACGATCGATATTGTAATCGACCACCATCATGTTGCTCTTCATGCGATAGTTGACGATGCGGTTCTGGCCGCCGGAGACGACGAAGAGAACCGGTGCATCCTGACCGGAGATCGAGCGTGGAAACTGGATGTAGGTTTTCTGCCCATCGGAATAGACTCGCGTCGGCCGCCAGCCGGCACTGCCCGAGACGGAATAGGCAAAGCTTAATTGCTCCGCCGGAACGCCGGCGCCGGGAATGGTGCTGGCTTCCAGCCGCGCGTTGACATCGGCAAGCTTTGCCGAGACCTCCTCGGGATATTCGAACCCGACACGCGCCATATACTGCGTTGCATGTGACTTGAGCTGGATATGATAGGTCCGCCGCGACGTCGTCACCACCATCGACGTGACCAGACCCGGCTCCGACGGCTTGACGATCAGATGGATCGCCTGCCCTCCCGCGGCACCCGAGGTTGCGGGCTCGACTTTCCAGCGCACGGTATCTCCGACCAGCACGTCGCGAACGACCTCGCCACCCTGAAGCTCGATGTCGCAAACCTGAAGCGGTGAGCAGACGACGGATGGCTGTACCTCGCCATAAAGGAAGATGACTTTGCCGTCCGCGCCTTTCGTCACGAGCCCGCGGCCGCCACGCCACTGTGTCGAAATGCCCATTCCCTTCGCCTCGTTGGCGGTGACGCCATCGGCGGCTTGTGCCTGAGAGGTGGAGAGAGCCATGGCTGGGAAAATCATCAGTATCGCTGCGCTCGCAGTCAGGGCGGCTCGCATTCTGAAGTGTCGTATGTTCATGTTGGGAGCCATGCCTTTCAAAGCTGCGCGGTCCAGTCGAAGTCTCTGAGATAGAGACCGATGGGATTAAGACGGATGACCCCCTCGTCCTGGGGTGGCGTCAGTGTCACCGTGGCGATCCCGCGGAAGCGGCGGGTGGCGGTCTCCTTGCCGCGGCGATCCCGCTCGAACTCGGTCCAGTCGATCTGGTAGCTCTGGTTCGACAGAGCGACGATGTTGTTGACCTCGATCGCCACCGTCGCGCTCTTCGCCTTCTCGAAGGGCGAATTCGAACGGAACCAGGCGTTGACCTTTTCCGTCGCGGGATCGGAGGTGCGGAGCAGCCCGTAGGTCCGGTCGATATACTGCTTCTGCACGACCGCGTCCGGCGTGACCGATCGGAAGTTCGAAACGAAACTGCCGAGTGTCGCGCGCACCACGCGGGGATCGGCATACTCGATCTGCTGCGGGAAGCCGGCATTGACTGATGTGCCGAGCTTGTCGACTTCGACGATATAGGGGATCAGCTTGACCTGCGTGCTCTGGTAGAGCGCATAGCCGAAGCCAATGACGGCCATGGTCATACCGGCAATGCCGACGACGCGCCAGGCTGCGGCCGCCTTGACGTACGACCCATAACGCTCGTTCCATTCGTTGCGCGCCGCTATATACGGATTATCTGGGATATTCTGTCCGGCCATTCTTTCAGCCTCCCGTCACTTGCTGTCATTGATCGGCGGTGGCGGAGGCGGTGTGCCGGGCCGGCCGGAGGGTTGATCGAGTTTGGCGTTGGCAAGACCGAGCATCGATCCGGCATAGGCGCCAGGCGATCCGATCGCCTTCTCTTTGGCAGCTGAACCGACCGCACCTGCCGCTCCGCCAACCCCCGCCTGCATGCCGCGCAACGCCGCACTGGCCAGAGATGAGCCTCCTGCCCTCGCGGCACTGGCGGCTCCAAACCCTCTGTTTGCCGCGCCGATCGTAAGAAACCCGGCGCCGAGCGCTGCGGATCCCGCCTGCCCGCCATGGCGAATGGCCTCCATGCCGCCGCCGACCGATGCACCCTGGACCACGCCCTGCAGGATGGGAGGTACATACATGGCGATGACAAAGACAACGACCGAGATGCCGGCAATTGCAAGCGTCGTGATGAACTGCTCCGAGGTCGCCGTTGGCGCCTCTGCCAGACCGAGCAGGATATCCGAGCCGATCTTGGCGATCATGACAAGTGCCATCAGCTTCATGCCGACGGAGAAGGCATACACCAGATACTTGATCGCGAAGTTCTTGGTATGGGAGGAGCCGCCAAGCCCAAGCATGATCATGCCTGCTAGCAGGCCAACATACATCTCGACCATGACGGAGACGAAAATCGCTGCCACCAGCGAGAAAGACACCACAACGACGACCATGGCGAAGACGGCGGCGATCGCCAGTGCATTATCCTCCCAGAGGCCGAACTTCGCCTGTTCCGACATCTTGGTCGCGACACGAATGCCGGCGTCGAAGATATTGGCAGGCGAAGCCGAGCCGCCACCGGCGCCGATCTGGTAGAGGCTGTCGACGACGGCTTTTGCGAATGCCGGGCCCTGATCGAGAATGAAGGCGAACAGGCCGATAAACATGATCCGCTTGACGAGCTCAGCGAACCAGCTGTCGAGCGAAGCGGCATTGATCCCTAGCCAGACTGCAGCGATACCGACCTCGATACCAGCCAGGATCCAGAAGAGTGACCGCGCCGCGTTCATCACGGTCGTCTCCCAGCCCTTGGCGGCGGTGACGACAGAATTTTCGAGTGTGGTGAGAACCTGGCCCTGCTGTGCCAGCGCGGGCGTGGTCGCCAGCAGGACGACTGCAGTCGCGATAAACGCCCGTTCGAGTGTGCGGGAAGAAGGAGCAGCTACCATCGCGGTTTCATCTCCTGACGGCCGCGGATGTCACGGTCGGAATTTCCGCCGAAGAACTGTTCGCGATGTCGGCGCTGTTCTTCATCGGAGGACGAGTTGATTGCGGCTGTGCCCGATCCGGAGATTGGCGTGGCCTGCGGCTGGACGATGATCCAGGTGATGGCGCTCGCACCGGCCGCGGAACCGATCGCGACGAGGGCAATAAAGAGGAACAGACGCGGGCTCACCAGCGCGGCTCCATGGTCTGGCCGCCCCTGATGTCACGCTCGGTTCCGCTGAAGAACTGTTCACGCCGTGCTTGCGCCAGATCCTTCTGCGCCTGCTCGGACTGGTACCAGGTCCCCATCATTGTCATCTGCTGGGAGACCAGACCACGCAGTTTCTGCATCTGGGCGACCTGCTGCGCTGCGATCTCATGGCCGACCTGCAGCGCCTTCATCTGGCCATCGGCCGATTCCGACACGGTCCTGAGCTGCGACATGGTGCTTTCCTCACTGGAGAACTGTTCGGCCGTCAGATTGGCGGCCTTCAACGTGCCGGCAATCGTGTCGCGATTGGTGTCGGACCAGTTCTGATAGGTCGTGGAGAAGCTCGCGCCGTCAGGCAGGTTGCTCTTCATGTCGGCGAAGCTCTGGAAGCGCTGCTTGAGCACATCGTCGACATTGCTCATGGAGAAAGCGACGCCCTGTCCCTGGTTGACGACGTTCTGGAGGTTCTTCAGATCCCGTTCGACCTGGCCCCATATGTGGTTTGGAAGCTGCGCGGTGTTCTGCAGCATGTTCCTGTAGATGTTGAGCTGGTTCTGGATCTGTTCAGCCAGTTGCGAGATCTGGGTGATCTGGTTGTTCACCTGCTCAGCCGACTTGCCGACGAGCGAGATCAATTCGGCATTGTTGGCAAGCTGGGTCCATTCGGTCGCCTGTCCTGTGACACCGCCGGCTTGCGCCGGAAGCGGGAGAGCGGACGAGAGCATGAGGACCGCACCAAGCGCGGTGTGCAATGTCCTATTGGGTTGGGAAGAGCGTGTCGGCATGGGCGATCCCCCTTTGCTGGAGCCAATGGAGAGGCCAGCTGGCCCCATGTTCGAGATGAAGGGCGCGGATGCGCTTCAGGTCTTCCTTTCCGGACGCTCCGACAAAGGCGAGCGCGACGGGGCCGAGCGCCATGTCGAACAGGCGGCGGCCCTCTGGCGACACGACGTAATAGTCTCGCTTGGGGATCGCGGTCGCGACGATCTCGATCTGCCGCTCGTTGAAGCCGATGCGCTCGTAGAATTCGCGCGTGCCCGGCTCCCGTGCAGCACCGTTCGGCAGGAAGATCTTGGTCGGGCAGGATTCCTTCAGCACGTCGATAATCCCGGACCGCTCGGCATCAGAGATTGACTGCGTGGCGAGCACCACGGCACAGTTGGCCTTGCGCAGCACCTTCAGCCATTCCCGGATCTTGTCCCGGAACACCGGGTGGCCGAGCATCAGCCAGGCCTCGTCGAGGATGATGAGGCTGGGCGCACCGCTGAGGCGTTTTTCGATGCGTCGGAAGAGATAGGTCAGAACAGGCACAAGATTGCGCTCGCCCATGTTCATCAGTTCCTCGATCTCGAAGCACTGGAAGGCACCGAGCGCCAGACCGTCTTCTTCGGCATCGAGAAGCTGTCCCATCGGGCCGTCGACGGTGTAGTGATGCAGGGCGTCCTTGATTTCGCGCATCTGGACGCCGGAGACGAAGTCGGAGAGCGAGCGACCGCGCGACTCGGCCATCAGTCCGACCTGTCGGGAGATAGCGTTGCGGTAGTCCGGTGTGATTGTCACGCCCTGCAGGGCGACCAGCATCTCGATCCACCCTGATGCCCAGGCGCGGTCGGCATCTGACGAGAGATCGGCCAGAGGGCAGAAGGACAGTGCTCTTCCCTCCCCCTCCTCCGGTGCATCGCCGCCGATCAGATAATGATCGCCGTCGATACCGAGTGTCAGCGGCAGCATCGAGCCCCCTTTGTCGAAGGCGAAGATCTGCGCCTCGGCGTAGCGGCGGAACTGAGCCGCGAGCAATGAGAGCAGCGTTGATTTACCCGACCCCGTGGGCCCGAAAATCAGCGTGTGGCCGACATCGTCGACATGCAGGTTCAGACGGAAGGGTGTCGATCCGCTTGCGACCTGCATCAGCGGAGGCGAGGCTGGCGGATAATACGGGCAAGGAGCTATCGCGCTTCCCGACCAGACCGAATTGAGCGGGATGAGGTCGGCGAGATTGCGCGTGTTGATCAGCGGCTCGCGGATATTGGCGTAGGAGACACCCGGCAAGCTGCCGAGAAACGCGTCGGTCGCGTTGATTGTCTCGATGCGAGCACCAAAACCTTCGGCCTGGATCAAGCGCCGGACTGCCTCACACTTCTCCTGCAGGCTCCGTTGGTCCTCGTCGAAGAGAACGATCACGGGCGTATAGTAGCCATAGGCCACCAGTTGCGATGAGGCCTCAGCGATTGCGTCCTCGGTTTCCGCCACCATCAGCATGGCATCCTGGTCGAGCGATCGGGATTGGGTTTGGAAGAGCTGATCGAAGAATGGCCGCACCTTTTGTTGCCATTTCTTGCGCGTGCGCTCGAGCCTCGCGCGGGCGTCCTCGGCGTCGAGGAATACGAACCGGGACGACCAGCGATAGGTCAGCGGCATTAGGTCAAGGCTGTTGAGGATTCCGGGCCAGCTTTCCGCCGGTAGGCCATCGATTGCCACCACGCCGAGAAACCGGTTCTCAACGAGTGGCGTCAAACCGTGCTGCAGTTCGGCCGTCACCAGCCAGTCGAGATACATGGGGATCTCTGGCAGACGCACCGGATGGTTCTCCCCGGTGATGCAGAAACGGATGAACTGGAAGAGCTCGTCGTAGCGGGCGACACGATAGCCGCCACGCTCCGGCGTTTCGTGTGTCATCATCCGCTGGATCGCCACGACATTGCCGAGATACTGTTCGACCTCACGGATGGAGGTGAGGAAGGTTTCAAGCGCCCTGTCGGCATACGTGGCGGATCGGCTGCCAGCATCGGAATAGACATACCGCGTCAGCCCGGACCTCCTCGGCTCCGGTGGGCGCCAGGTCAGGATGAGGGCGTGACGGCTTTCGTAATGTCCCCTCTCCTTCTGGAAGTGCCCCCGTCGCTCCGCATCGATGGCTCGGGTGACGGGATCGAGGAAATGGCTGGCTTCCTCGATTGGATAATCGCCGGTCGGCACTCTGACAGCCTCAACCTGGATCATCCAACCTGACCCGAGGCGCGACAGGATGGCATTGATCTGTCGCGACACCTCGTTTCGCTCAACGTCGGTCGAGCTTTCGCTGTCAGGCCCGGCAAAATACCAGCCGGCCATCAGCGATCCGTCCTTCAGAAGAATGACGCCGTTATCGACCAACCCGGCATAGGGAACGAGATCGGCAAAGGACGGTCCGGAATGGCGGAAGGATTTGAGGGCAACCATGTCGTACCCCTCAATACCGGCGCCACGGCGACGACGTCGCGCGGTAGAAGGTCTTGTAGGAGATATGTCTGATGTAGACCCTCCGCATCAGCGGGTCGGCCTTGGCCATCATGCGGAGGGCTGCGACCGCGAGCAGCCAGACCGCAACGCCGAACAGCGCCGCATACCAGGTCAGAACCACGAAGATCAGGATGACGGCGGCGAGCGCCGTCACCAGGACCAGCTCGCGATCGGCGCCCATCAACAGGTTGGGGCGCGACAGTGCCCGATGCACCCGCGATCGGATAAGGTTGGAACCGGCTTCAGCCACGAGCCCCCTCCCCTGCTGCTGGCGGCGTCGTCACAGGCGCAGAGACGATGGGAGCAGCCCCGGCCTCGGCGTGGTGCCCGCCGATCGACGCCCCGGTTGCACCGAAGAGAGCGACGATCTGGGTGGCGCCGAGAAGAACGCCGCCGACCAGGGCGACATAGCAAAGGCGACGAGCAAAATCGTTGAGTTCGCCGCCGAAGATCAGCATGGCTCCGGCGATCGCGACCGCGGCAAGCGCTATGAATCCTGCCACAGGACCGGTAATCGACTGCTGGATCTGCTGCAGAGGTGATTCCCACGGAAGGCCGCCTCCACCCGAGGACGCCAATGCAGGTTCCGAAAGGCTGAAGGAGACCGCAGCAAACATAAGCGCTGCGACAATGGGATAAGTCTTACGCGACATGGCTATCCTCGTCGATCTGGGCATAGTGTTCGGTCTGGTAGTGATTGTTGCGGTATCCCTCGATGTGGATCACCTCTCGGACCCGCCTCCCCTTGCCCGTCCGCTCGATGGAGACGACGAGATCGACCGCCTCGCCGATCACCTCCTGCATTGGTTGCTGGCTGGCCTCGGCGGTCAGTTGTTCCAGCCGGCGCAGCGCCGACATTGCGGTGTTGGAGTGGATCGTGGTGACGCCGCCGGGATGACCGATATTCCAGGCTTTCAGGAGGGTGAGTGCTGCGCCGTCGCGGACCTCACCGACGATGATGCGGTCGGGCCGCAGTCTCATGGTGCTCTTAAGCAATCGTGCCATGTCGACCGTATCGCTGGTATGCAAGGAAACTGCGTTTTCCGCCGCACACTGGATCTCGGCGGTATCCTCAAGGATCACCATGCGATCGTCTGGCGCCGCCGAGACGATTTCGGCGATAATTGCGTTGGCGAGCGTCGTCTTGCCGGAGCCAGTGCCCCCGGAAATGACGATGTTCATGCGGGCGTCGATTGCACTGCGGATGGCTGACGCCTGGGCTTCTGTCATCACCTTCGAGGTTACGTAGTCGTTGAGTGGGATAAGACGCGAGGCGCGACGACGGATCGTGAAGGCAGGGCTGGAGACGACGGGCGGAAGCAGCCCTTCGAAGCGATGGCCACCGATCGGCAGTTCGCCGGAAATGATCGGGCGTTCGTCGTCCGCTTCCGACTGCAGGGCATGGGCGACACTGCCGATAACGACTTCCGCGGCGGCAGAACTCATGGCGCCGGCCGGAGCCAAGCCATGACCGAGACGTTCGATGAACAACCGGCCGTCCGGATTGAGCATGATCTCGACGACTGAGGCATCGTCGAGCGCGACGCACAGCTTGTCGCCAAGCGCGTCCTGCAGTTTGCGGACAAGCCTTGGATGGGAACGAGCTGGTTCACGCTGCGCTCCTCTCGGAATAGGCATCAGCACAAGTCACAGCGGACCGATAGTGCGGTGGGCGAACCCGTTCGAAGCTCTTCTCGTCCGCTGGGAGTGTGCCGGCAATTGCGTTGGTGTTGCCAATTGCCACGGGTTCACCCAGTCGCGTCATCGGCCATCCCGCCCGGTTCAGGATGCGCTCAAAGCGCAGGTCGGTGGCGGTAACGATCTTGTCGTAGCCGTTCGCCATCGACCATTCGATGATTCCGGCGAACAGGGTCAGTGTTGCATGGTGGAGCTGGTTCCCTCCCCTGCCGGCGGGCAAGGTCGTATCGACGCAGAAGCGGGAGCTCTCGATCATCGCACTGGTCGCATGGAGCGAACCATCGGCGAGCAGCTGCGGGAAGGTCCGTTCCAGCATGGTTGGGCCGGCCGCGGGAAGGAGGCGCGCGCAGCCGACGACGTTATTTCCGCCGAAGGTGGCGAGGATGTAGGTCGGGTTCAGATCGTCGTACTGATCCCTCTCGCCACCATCCGTGATGGTGACGTCCCATTCGAGCCGCCCGGCAAAGACGTTGGCGCGCCGCTGATGCATCTGCTTGAGAAGATTTTGATGCTCGACATATCGGTCGGGCGAGATTGCAAGAACCTGCATTCTTATCTCCGCTTGAACTTCGTCAGGCGGGATGAAGATCACCTCAATCCACGGTTGGCTATCTGCAGATCTGCAGAGGGTGATTCTGGTGAGTCGGGTCGCTGAGCGGGTAGATCGAGCCAGCTTGGGTGTGCAAAACCCGGCCGTATTTTCTGCAGATCTGCAGTTTCCCCCGTGTTTACCTCTTGGGTCATTTCTGGCTAACTCTAAGTAACACTTCGCGGATTCGGCAGAGGTGGGCCTGTCGGGGCGAACTTGTTAACCCATTGTTAACCTTATTTTCCTTGCCACGGTTCGGGAATCGGGCAATTGTCACGATAATTGGATCAAATCCTGAAAATTATCGTGACTAAAGGCGAATAGCTTAATGAACGTGAAAATGGCCGCTCTGGAGAAAGTGACGAGTTTCGCGGATACCATCCTCGCACAGGGCGGGGATATATCCTCGAAGCTCGACATGCTGAGGCAGGAGAAATTCCCGCCGAACGCGCAAAAGACTCTTCGCCAATTTTCGCTGGCGGAAGTCGCCGATTTTGTCGGCGTCTCGCAGAGTTATTTGAAGAAGCTCCACCTCCAGGGGAAAGGCGTGGAGCCGACTACCACTTCGACTGGCCGCCGCTACTATACTGCCGCCCAGGTCAACGAGCTCCGCCAACTTCTTGATCGTGTTCCACATCGCCAGGCTCATGAAAAACTACAGGTCATCGCGGTCGTTAACTTCAAGGGCGGCTCGGGCAAGACCACGACGTCCGCTCACCTTGCACAGTTCCTGGCGCTAAAGGGCTATCGCGTGCTTGCCGTTGATCTCGACCCCCAAGCCTCCCTGACAGCGCTCTATGGCATCCAGCCAGAGCTGGACGAGAAAAAGTCTTTCTACGAGGCACTGCGTTACGACGATCAGCGCAAGTCGATCAAAGACGTCATCCAGCCCACGAACTTTCCAAATCTGGATGTGGTGCCAGCCAACCTCGAACTGCAAGAATACGAGTATGACACTCCGATTGCTATGCAGCGCAAGGATTCGACAGCAGGCAAACTTTTCTACACCCGCATCGGTGATGCTTTGGCCGAGGTCGATGACCAATATGACGTCGTCGTGGTCGACTGCCCTCCCCAGCTCGGCTATCTAACGCTGACAGCACTGACGGCAGCAACATCGGTCCTCATTACTGTGCATCCCCAGATGCTCGACATCATGTCGATGTCCCAGTTCCTGTTGATGCTTGGCGAGATCCTCAAGAGTGTCGAGAGCGTAGGCGTCGACGTGTCGCTCGACTGGTTCCGCTATCTTGTGACTCGCTACGAGCCCACCGATATCCCGCAACAGCAGATGGTCGGCTTTATGCAGTCGATGTTTGCGCAGCAGATGATGAAAAACCATATGGTCAAGTCGACTGCTGTATCGGACGCAGGCTTGACGAAGCAGAGCCTGTATGAGGTCGAGCGCGCGCAGTTTACAGCGTCTACATACGACCGTGCGCGGGAATCGATGGATGCCGTGAACAACGAAGTCATCGAACTCCTGCAGAAGGCATGGGGGAGACGCCATGCTTAGTAGATTGTCAGCGGTACAAATTATGATTTTCCAAAGTGAAAACAGCGGTTTGATCAAAACTGAGGCGTCATCCAATGGCACGTAAAGATGTTTTCGCAAACATAACGTCGCCGGCAAATTCTGGCACCGAACGGCGCGCAACGCCTGGCTACGCGACGCATGGGGCGTCACGATCGATGATTAGCTCGTTGAGCGAACTGCGCGAGAAAGTCGCGCAGGCCGAACAGCAGATTACCGGCGAGACGATCATCGATCTCAATCCTGAACTCTTGGATTCTTCCTTCGTCTCCGATCGAATTGGAGCAGACGACCTTGCCTATGGCGAGCTTGTCGAGGGTATCCGGGAGCGCGGGCAGGACACACCGATAATGGTGCGCCCTCACCCGACTGCCGATGGCCGCTATCAGATCGTCTTTGGACATCGCCGAGCGCGCGCCGCAAAGGAACTCGGTCGCCCAGTCCGCGCTGTCGTAAAACAGTTGTCCGACGCGGATCATATCATTGCTCAGGGGCAGGAAAACTCAGCCCGTGAAAACCTCTCCTTTATCGAGCGCGCAATGTTTGCGCAGAGGCTACTGGAACTTTCACACGAAAAACCCGTAATTCAGGTAGCGCTTTCCGTTGATGCGCCGATGTTGACGCGAATGCTGTCGGTAGCGAGTCGCGTTCCAGCGGACATCGCAAATGCGATTGGTGCAGCAAAGTCTGTCGGCCGCAATCGCTGGACCGAATTCGCTCAATTGATCGAGAAGCCGTCGACGCTCGAACTTGCACGAACGTTCATTGGTGATGAGGCATTTTCGTCGCTGGAATCCGATGCCCGGTTCGAGAGACTTTTGGCCGAGATCAAAAATGCCACGAAACCCGCAAAACGTCCCACCAAGGCTAGCGAATGGCAAGCTGAGGACTCAAGCGTGCGTGCGGAATTCAAAGGAAGCGGGAAGAGCTATTCTATCGCCCTCAAAGCGAACGACGCCGGCAGGTTTGGGCGGTTCATTGCCGATAACCTAGACCGCTTGCATCAAGAGTTCCTGACATCAACCAGAGCAGAGGAAAAGTAGCGGCAAAAGAAAAAGGCCCCCAAACGTCGCCGTCGTGGAAGCCTTCCTCATGTCTAAGCAGCCTGAGAATCGCATTTCCATGAATCGCAGTCAAGAGTCTTTGGCGCCAGTTTGGTGAGCGGATTTCCTTTGCCTTTCGAAAGGTGAGAGGAAAATGCAGACAGGAAATGTGACGACGCCGTTCGGGCGGCGGCCGATGACGCTTGCCTTGGTGAAAGGTCAACTGGCAACGGCGAAGATCAAGGCGGGAAAATCCGTCGACAAGTGGAAGGTTTATCGGAGCGCTTGCGAGGCGAGAGCGCTGCTCGGTCTCCGAGATCGTGCGCTTGCTGTCTTAAACGCCTTGCTGACGTTTTACCCCGAACAGGAGCTGCGCGAGGAAAGCAATCTCATTGTCTTCCCTTCAAATGCGCAGCTGGCTATCCGTGCCAATGGTATTGCAGGCACCACCCTGCGTGAAAACTTGGCCCTTCTCGTCGAGGCTGGACTTATCCAGCGCAACGACAGTCCGAACGGCAAGCGTTACGCTCGCAAAGGCAACGATGGTGGAATAGAAACTGCATACGGGTTCAGCCTTGCGCCGCTTCTTGCCCGCGCGGAAGAACTTGCGGTGATGGCTCACCAGGTTGCCGAGGAGAGCCGGCGGCTACGCATCATCAAAGAGCGCATCACGATCACGCGTCGTGACATCCGCAAACTCATCTCAGCAGCAATGGAAGAAGGTGCGGCGGGGAATTGGCAGTCGGTCGAAGACGCCTTGGTGTCTGCCATTGCGCGCCTCAAGACCGCAAAGACAGCCGCATCTCTGGAGGCTTGCCTCGACGAACTGACGCTGCTGAGTAAAGAAGCGGTTAACATGCTGGAGCTTCAGCTCATTCCTCAAAAATCCGGCGCCAATGATAGCGAAAACCGGCAGCACATACAGAATTCAAAAACCGAATCCCTAATTGAATTTGAACCTAGCTCCGAAAAAGAGCAGGGGGAGGGGGCGGTGCAAAAGCCGAGAGGGCCTGCCGAGCCGACAAAGGCTTTCCCGTTGGGTATGGTTCTTCGGGCTTGTCCGCAGATTTCTGACTATGCGATTGGGGGGACGATCTCGCATTGGCGTGAGCTGATGGCCGCGGCTGTGGTCGTCCGCACCATGCTTGGGGTAAGTCCGTCAGCTTATCAGGACGCGTGTGACATCATGGGACCTGAGAACGCGGCGGTGGCCATGGCTTGTGTCCTTGAACGAGCTGGGCACATCACGTCGCCGGGCGGATATCTGCGAGACTTGACGAAGCGAAGTGAGAAAGGCGAGTTTTCGCTCGGCCCGATGCTGATGGCCCTGCTCAGAGGACAGGAGACGAAGGCGAGGCGTTCGGCGTAGGAGACGGCCGCGCCATGAATAGCGTTGCCAGCTCCCGGATCATTACCCCTAGGTGGATTAATTGTCAGCGGTACAAACATCTATTTTGCGAAGAAAATACAATGGGATAATGCGATTTTCCTTATCCGCGATCGGCCCTCATTTCGGGCTCTGAATGGTCGACGCAATTTTCTTGGCTATAGTTTCCAGTTTACGATGATGTGGTAATCATAACAAACTCTTGGCCGCGGACATTCGCGATGCCTCCGGAGGGATACGTTTGGAATTCAAGGTTTTGGCCACCTCGCAGTCCGTCCCCGATGAAGGGAACGATATCGCCTATCTTTGGACCGACAACTGGAACGACTGGTGGGAGTTCAAGACCCTTTACTCATTGACCTATTTCGACGCTGAAGGCACCGAGCATCCGATCGGAGGCATTAAGATAGGCCAATTCAACATGGCAAGCGATCAAGTACGTCCTGCCTTGCCTGATACTTTCACGCAGCTTGGGCCTGAGTTCTTTTCGCTCGGTCAGGACGTATCTTACTACGAGACGATCCTGGCGTTGGGAGAAAAGGTCTCGGATGGCATCTTGGCGGCGCTCAATGATGTCGTCCGGGACGAAGATCTTTTTGCGCGCGCTTCGGCTGAAAGGGTCACAGGGCGATCATTGATGCGCTCGGTGGCACGACGGACAGTTTCCCAACAATTTCGGCGTATCCTGTCCGGGGGAGTTAGCCTAACGAAATACCGGTTTCACTATCGATCCCCTGCCCAACTCGACCCCAGTTTCGCACCCGTCGAGCTGGATTTCGAAGTCAGCCCTCTGTCAAAGCCGCCAACGAACGTCCAGGTGATCGTCGGCAGAAACGGTGTAGGAAAATCATTCTACCTCAACGCCATGTCCCGTGCGCTCGTCCGACCAAACGGAGATGTCGCAACTGACGGAGAGTTTTCAGATCCGGATGATGTGATCGGACTTGATTTCGAGAGTCCTTTTGCCGGTGTGCTCTCAGTGACCTTCAGCGCGTTCGATGACTTCGCAATGATCGATGAAAGCCGGAATAGCCTTAAGGGTGTGCAATATACAAATGTCGGGCTCCGCAAGCGGGTCAAAGATGCGAATGGCGAATGGGTCACCATCACCCAGCAGCCGCGGGAGTTAGCGAAGGAATTCATTGCAAGCGCCAAAGTCTGCGCAGTCGGTCAACGTCGGGTCCGCTGGCGGACCGCGTTACGTACTTTGGAGAGTGATCCGATCTTTGAGGAGGCGGAGATCGCTAACCTTCTTGACCAGAACGACGATGATTTCGGCCGGGAAGCTGGACGGCGATTTCGCCGGTTGAGTTCTGGCCACAAGATTGTGCTGCTTACGATAACAAAGCTCGTCGAGAAGGTTGAGGAACGCACGTTAGTTTTGATGGATGAGCCCGAAGCGCACCTCCATCCACCACTCTTATCAGCCTTGATCAGAGCGATCTCGGATTTGCTCGTGAACCGAAATGGCGTCGCGATAATAGCGACCCATTCGCCTGTTGTTCTTCAAGAGGTACCAAAAGAATGTGTCTGGAAGCTGCGGCGCCACGGTGGAGCTGCGGTCGCTGAGCGTCCATTGCAAGAGACATTTGCCGAGCATGTAGGTGTGCTTACCCACGAGGTATTTGGCCTGGAAGTGACGCGGTCGGGGTTCCAGCGCCTGCTCCAAGAAGCAATCGGTCCCAACGATGACTTCGACGATGTGCTCGGCAAATTTGACGATAAGATTGGAACAGAGGGCCGTGCGTTGATTGCAAGCTTGATCGCAGAGCGAGATCAAGCGGGCGCTGAGGATGTGAATTGATGTGGTCGGTAGAGAAACCCAATTTCGACCCCGGCGACACGTTCGACACCTGCATTTCTAAAGTTAAGAACAAGGCGCTCAAAGCCCGCTTCGCTGGAATACGACAGACGGTCGTGGACGGCTCCGCAGAGCTAAATGATCGTGCAACGGCGGAAGAGCTACACTTGATCGCACAGGCGGACAACGTTGATGGGCAGGTCAGCAAAGATGAAATGGTCGCTCTTTATGATAGCCGATTTGCTGGAAAAACGGGGCCGGGCCGCTCGATCTACTCGGCGCTCCAGCTCCTCCCGAGGGATGGAAGATGTCCCTATTGCGATCATCGGGATGTTTCTACCTTGGATCACGTGCTGCCTAAGACGCTGTTTCCAGCGCTTGCGGTAACCCCGAATAATCTCGTGGGTAGCTGCAAGGATTGCAACAAGGCGAAGTTAACAGCCGCTCCCACCTCAGCGTCCGATTCAGTTTTGCACCCTTATTACGATGACCTATCGTCAGCGATCTGGCTGCGCGCTCGCGTGGTGGAGCAGCAAGTTTGTGCCGTATTATTTCGGGCCGAGCGTCAGCAGCAATGGTCCGACGCGTTGAACGATCGCCTTTCAGATCAGTTCAAGGCGTTAGGCCTTGGCCGCCTATACACTCAGCAAGCCGCGAGAGAAATGAGTGGGATCAGACGCAATCTCATCAGAGTTCATGAAGCCAGCGCGAACGGTGCTGCCGCGGTCAAGCGTGAGCTGCGGCACCAATGGGAATCAAGAAGCGACGATATGCCAAATTCATGGCAAACGGCACTCTATGACGCGCTGCATAACAGCGACTGGTTTTGCGAAGGCGGTTTTCGCCTTGGTAAATGAGGCTTATTAAGCGGGAGCTCTCTTTAGCCGGGATACTCGGACTGTGGCCGCCAGCGAGCGATGAACAAAAAATCGTCGCCATGCCTTCAGCGATCGTCGGGTCAACATTGGGAGGGTCGGTCAGATCGAAACCGCCATCCACCTCGGCTTTTCACCAGGCAAGCAACAAATTGGCGACACGGTGGCGGCTGTGGGGAGTATCATGGTGAGCGACATTAAGCAGCTTTCGAGGGCGAAGCGGACGCAATATTCCACGAGCACGGCTTTTGCGGCGCGGGATATGGCCCAGACCAGGCGTATCGGCGATCTTGATCAAATGGATTGCATCTCATTGATTCCGGAAGACACGCCATTTCCCCAATTCGCCGGTCTCTCCCTAGTTCGGCGTATTCTCCGCGCCCCACTGTGGTGGTGGCTCTGCACTGCCAAACGCTTAGGTCAACTGCCGTAACCGCGATAGGGTAGGCTCTTTAAGCGGCTCTCCAAAAGCGTTGGCAATATACCGGCACGGCTTACGAGAAAATCCATGAGCCCCTCTTGTTCAATTGGTGAAATGTCAATTTCCGTCGAAAATGCAGCGAAATTTGCTTGCCCCTCCAGCACTATCTGTTTCCACTGGGTAGCCAAATTGATCAACTGGGCTCTAGCCTCCCGGCCACACCACATCAGATTTAGGTCCAATGTCGACTGATTTGGTGAAAACTTTTTAGCCTGAAGGCTCTCGATCGTCCAATGAAGCCCGAACAATGCTTGATCGTGATCGAAGGGGACAAACCTCTCTCCGTCAACAAGAAGATTTCTGTCTTGGCGATCAGTGTTTGCGATCAGAAGGTCAAATACAATTACCTGTTGAAACGTTGGAAGGTTCGCTACCCGTTCCATGTCACTTGGAAGAAGCCGTCGCGGGTCATCTGCAAAACTTGGGAGTGCCAGATACTGGCTGGCATAAAAAAGCCTAGTGGCACCATCATTCTTAGACAGGCTACCATTCTCAAAATTGTGGGCCAATTCGGCCTGCGGGGCGGCGATATAGCTATTCGGTACGCGGACCCCTAAAAGTGCTGCAACCGCTGCACTGAAGAATTCGGCGATCATCCTTTCACGGGGCATGTCTTTCAGCGCGACCGATACGTGCGCGTCACCGTTAATAATATCTGCAAGCCACGTCTGGCAAGAGGTCGGCCGGTGATCTCGATTTTGCAGAGATCTTCGGAGTTCGGAGATCGTCCATATAGTCATTGTGAATAGCCTTCCGCTTGGGATTTGCGCCACCTTTAAACGGCGCATGTAAATTATGAGTGTTAATTAGCTATAGACCTGACTTAAGCATCGTTGCGACTACGGGATGTCGCCACAGGCGTCAGTCGATGGACTGGCCGGTCTGCTTTGCGGCACGAAATGCCCAAGCGGCGCCCCCCAACAAGCCAAAGGGCATGTGGCAAAGCTTGTCGATAACCAGTTACTAGCTCACCGCTAGATAAGGCAAAAACAGGACGTACAAGAAGCCGGGCAATCGGCGAGTTGATGCTACGTGCTCTCAATGACGAATGAGACCGAACCGATGTGCCTCATCAAGCAGGTGGCGAACAGAGGAAGGCTGCCATTTGCGCCCACCTCGCGCCGGCCGCTCTCCCATCTGATCCAATTGCGCGGCAATGTCGCGTAGCGACAAACTAGGATCCGCAATGGCAATTGCCGCCACGATCTTCATCAGACGATCTTCTTGGGCACGGCGGGGCGAGCGGGCCAAAAGCTCGGGCTCGGCCAGCTTCTCGCGGACCATCCGATGCACCGTGCGGCGCAGGCGTTCCACCGTCCAGTCATCGCCGCGACGAGTGAGCACCCGGACGACATTGTCCCAGCTGTGCTGTGGCCGGAGTTGCCGCACTATCGGCAGCCGGGTCTGGCGGACGATGAGCTCGTCGAGATAAAGTTTCTCGCGCGCCTTCGAGACTGCCTTGATCGCTTCTGGACGCCGCTCTCGCAGTCCCGGGTTGCCCGGCAGCTTGCCACGCGCTTTGCCGCCTTGATGCCGGTTTTGGTCCGCTCGGCGATCAGTGCCCGTTCGAGCTGTGCGACGGCTGAGAGAACCTGAAGGGAAAACATGCCTTGTGGCGTGGACGTATCGATCGGATCGCGGATCGATCGGAAATGGACACTAAGCGTCCGGGTAACATTGCAGTAATCTCCAAGGACCCCGTTTGCCGAATGTAGAATGGCTCACGGTGATTACGACTTTGCAGGTGGTAGGCTTGCTAAAAAGCTATCTCGATCGTCCACCCCACCAGATAACGCATAATCGCGGAGTTTCACAACGTAGTAGTCAAGCGCAGAAGCTGTCAGATCTTCCAGTCCGGCTCGTTCCTGATCGAGCTGGCGGTGGACGGCGAGCACAGAGCCATGCGCTACCTCAGACCGAAGGCCGTAAAACTCATCAACAAGTTTTTTCAAAGTGGTTCCATCCCCAAGCAGTACATGACTCTTTGCTATGCCCGTGAGACGGGCGATCAATTCAGTGATCCCATCATTCTGCAGGCCACCACTCAAAACGTCGAGGGCAATAACTAGCATGACAATTGCTACAAAATCAGCGTCTACCATGCATGCTCGCCCAAACCAGTGAGCTGCATTGAACCACCGCTCCGCAAGAACTGGGCATTCATGTTCACCGGTTGTACTTGAAACCGTAGCAATGCAAGAGCCTGCTGCTTCAAATAAATCGACTGTTTCCGCAATGATAGCTTCAGCGAGTCCGGGCGCGCCACTCACTCCCGGCATATTCAGGTGCCAACCATGGGCAAGGTCGTGGCCTGGAATCTGATTTAGGCGCTCGACTGATCGAGGGGCCGCTAAGTCAGCTGCAGTGGAGATAAGGCCCCTACTAGGCCGTACCAAGGCAATACGAACGGTGTCAAGAGCGACCTGTGCCGCGAGCAAGCCACGTCGGCGGGATTCCTCAGGCTCGAACCCGTTAACTTTGGCACAAGCCATCCACTGATCTGGATGCAAGACGCGAGCCATAGCACGACCATTGAAAACATCGCGAGGCTCCGACATCCGCTTTGCACTGACAAATGAGTTATGCAGAGTCTCAGGGGAGAGATTGCCCTTCCGGATAGTGTGCCAGACGCTTTTCAAAGCAGCGACAGAAGATCCTCCCCTAAATTTGGAACCTGACCAGATCGCTTTCGTAGTTTCAATCCACTTTGGAGCTGAACCTCGTAGTAACTCGACTTCCTTGAGCCAGGTCGCGCGCTGAACGAATTTAACAGGACCAATTTGAAAGGGTTCGCAGTTTTGTGCAACAAAGAGCCAAACGGGAATGTAGTGAACTAAGTCTTTGCCGGAGGATCGCGCTCGCTCCATCAACGGGTCTCTCAGGATAGACTTCCATCTTTTTGCTGGATCGGCCTCGCGTGCTAGTTCTTGTAGGTGGGCACCAAAGACTTCGGAAGTGATTTTGCGCATGGCATCGCGACCGACTGAAAGTTTGAAGTCGTGATTGTTTTCCCGCACTCCGTCCGCGAGCTCCGCGAGAGCGCTCATGGCTTTTTCTGTCGTTGGATAGGAGCCTTTGTCACCGGGTACGTGGGCACCAAAGGGGCCGTATCTCCCAACATGGCGGGTTAAAGATTGCTGACTGGCTGGGTCTTGGCAGGCAAGTGTCTCATCGAGAATCGTTGTGATGAGTTCTTTATAATTAACCATGTGAAAGCAACCTGTCGACTTTTGACAATGACTATAGAATTCGAACTGCGCGGCCGCTCCGCCGTGTTGCATTGTTGTAGTAGCTGGAAGCCTGTTGCACGGATCGATGCCGTGATTGCTCCATCGCTTCTGGCAGGGGGATGCCGCGATTGGCGGCTTCCGTCAGATACCCTGACCGCAACCCGTGCGCCGAAAACTCCCCACTGTCCAACCCCGCCATCTCCGCCCGCAGCTTGAGGATTGCATTGATCGACTGCGGATCTATCGCCCGTTTGGAGACGGTACCCCATCGTCCGATCCCCCTGAAGACACAACCCTTGTCGATCTGTGCCGCTGCCAGCCAGGCGTTGAGCGCTTCCACAGGTCGCCCGGCGAGATAGACGACGTCGTCTTGCTCGCCTGATGTCGTCTTGGTCCGGCCAAGATGAATAGCGAGAGAGGGGAGGGGAGGGCCATCGGGCATCTCGATCGGGGCTTCCACGGTTAACTGTTCGACGCGAAGGCCTGCGATCTCGCTGCGTCGGCGGCCGCCCGACGCAAAGGCGACCATCAATATCGCCTTATCTCTTACATCGCGAAGCTTGTCGCTGGTACACGTGGCAAGAAGCTTTGCCAGGATATCACCGGTGACCGCTTTCGCGCTCTTGCGACGACGCTGTCTCGGGACGGCCCGCACGGCGAGGCGAATAGCGGATTTCAGGGCAGGGGAAGCAAAAGCGCCGTCAAGGCCACGCCATTTCGTGAGGGTCGACCAGCTGGCCAGTCGGCGGCGCACCGTGTCGGGTGCATGTGGGCCGGTGGATTTCAGAAAGCCTTGGCCCCGAAGGTTGTCGTCGACCTCATCAGGCATGCCGTGATCCGGATCGGCCGCACGTTTCTCGGGGTCCCACAGGTGATGCGCCACGAATTTCAGCAGCAGCGCTTCGGGCGCTGGCCACGGCAGAGATTTGCCGGTTGCTGCCAGCCCCCATGCTTCGAGATAGGCGAGGTCCGACGTCAGCGCACGCAGCGTGTTGGCCCCCATACCGGTGTTGACCAGATGGCGTAGCGTTTCGATGTCCTGATCGGTGAGTAGCTCGGCAAGCTCGTCGCGACGCTCAAGTGGCAGAACGGACGCGATGGTGTCGAGTTCTTCTGCGCGGCGCTCGACGGCAGTCAGAGATGTCTTCGCTTTGGCCACGAGCGCTCCAAGTCGCAGTTTTCGGCGGCCTCAAGGACCGTAAATTCGCACCGATTCTCTCTGATTTATGGCTTCAAATCAACTACCATCGATAAGAGGTACTTATCGATGGTTATAACACAAACCGACAATCATACCCAGTGAGGAACCCCAATATTCAGATAGAGTTCCTTTAGCAAATCGTTTACCATAAAATCAATGGCTTACGATTTCTCGAAAATCAGTATTTCAAACTTGGTTCGGCCCGCTTTTGACGCCGGCATCGCGCTCACCCGTCTCGATGAGCGCATCTCGCGCTCAACGGTCGGCGCCGGCTTCATTGAGCGGCAAAATTTCGCAGACGCCTGCGCCTCGCTCTGGATCGACGGCGAACTCGTCCATCTCGAAGACCTCGTCCTCCACGACGCTCTTCGCGATACCCGCACCCCAACTCACGAACTCACCATTGCTCGCGACGTGCTGCGAACCCGCCGACGGATCTCTGGCCAGTCGCCCGACTGGACCCTTTCCGCAGACGGTATTCGGATTTTGCGACAAACGTCGGACATCATGGCGGCCGGTGCTGATGGTTTGGAGCCGGCGGGTGTCATTCGGCCTGCGGTCGTCATCGATCCGGAAGGGGAGGGGAATGACGTCGATGAAGCCGAAGGACTCCCCGGCGTCGATTTTGGCGACATCGATGCGGTGCTGGCTCGATCCGAAGCGGCCATTGAAGAGGCGAAGCGTCCCGGCCGTGGCGGCGGCAACAGGTCGGGGGAAAAGGATCCGCTGGTCTATGACCTCGACTGGGACGAGGATGCCAGGCTCGACGAATGGCGCAGCGTGTTGCGCCAGACCGAAAGCCTGCCGGCGGTGCTGCAGGCGATCATTGCCCTCGATGCCTGGAACGAATTGTCCGTGCTACAACATGCGCCGTGGCTCGGCCGGTTGCTGGTCGCTTCTATCCTTCGCCAGGCCGGCATAACGTCGGGCGCGCATTTGGCCACCATTAACCTCGGCCTCAAAACCATTCCCGTCGATCGGCGCCGGCATCGTGATTGGGAAACCCGGCTGCTCGCCATAGCCCACGGTTTTCTGGTTGCCGCCGAGATCGGCATGAAGGAGCATGACCGGCTGACACTGGCGAGAACGATGATGGACCGAAAGCTGGAAGGGCGGCGGACGTCGTCAAAGCTGCCGGAGCTGGTCGAGCTCGTCATGGCAAAGCCGTTGGTGTCGGCCGGGATGGTGGCAAAGACGCTGGAGGTGACCCCGCAGGCGGCGCGGCGGATCGTTTTGGAACTCGGCCTCAGGGAGATGACAGGGAGGGGGAGGTTTCGGGCATGGGGGGTGCTGTAGCGATGTGCGATCCTTCACATCTGGAGCAGAACAGACTACAGCGAAATCGTACGCTAACCGAATTCGTGCATATTTCCTGTAGTTTGCCGCCTGTGGTATTTGTCGCCGGTGCGATCGTCACGATCGCAGCAATTCCCCAGATCGTCAGGAACCACAGAAATCCTAACCAGGTCTCGCAACAGTCAATCTGGAGGAACGTGCTCATCGCCTGCGCAACGCCCTGGGGGTGGCCTGTGTCATCGACCTTCATCTCGTCGCGATGTTGGTCAGCGGCAGAACCAATTTCGCGCTGAACGGCCTGATCGTCATGCAGATGCTGCGCCGCCCCCGCAGAAAGAAGGCACTGGCAGGCGGCGGATAGCAGAGCCCGCGGGAAGGGCGCCGCAAAGACCGCCCTTCACATCTTTACTTGCCGACTTCGGACCATGCCGGCCAATTGCTCCGATCCAGGATCTCCACATGCAACCATTCAACAATCGGGAACGGTATCGGCAAACGGCCGGAGCGATCAGCATTGAGACGCCCATGGGGATAGCCATCACGACTGCATTTCGCCCTGCATCCACACTGGACGGCGAAAGTGTTTCGCATCGCAGGATCGATGAGTGTCTGCGCCACCGGCGCAAAATCGTTCGGCGCATCGCCAGTTTTCGCTCATGCCTATTTGAAGTTGCAAGGCAGCTGTTGCGAGCAGCTCTTTGATGATAGGACCGGCAGCAGATCAATGGAGGAACTATGGTCGGGCAGGGTGGAGTTGGAGGCGCGGGTGCATCGGTGTCATCAGGGGCGGGATATCAGGCGCGGGTCGCCGCCTTCGTGCTTATTTCCTCGATTTGCGAGGCAGACACGATCTTCGGTCCTGCCAAATCCATATCGCATGTCAGTTTCGAGACGCGCACCAGCATCGATGATCTCGTCCTTCATCTGAACGACGGCTCCAAGAGCTATATCCAGGCCAAGGCAACCATCGGATTTTCAGCCGATGGAGAACTGAAGTCCGTCTTTCAGCAATTCGAGGCGCAAGACGCTGCCGCGAGTGGGGAAGAACGATACTTTCTGGTGACAAGCAGCCGTGCCGCCAAACGCGTCACCAACGAACTCAGGCTTGCGCTCGAAGCATTCCGCAGCTCGCCGGAAGTCGACTTCCTTCGCGATCAGCCGCAACCGATCAAGGACGCCATTCAGACGGTTCGCGCGATGTTGAATGAACTTCGCGTGGCGGCTAAACGGGATGTCGACTCCGAGGCGATCGATCGCGTGATCCGCAAAAGTGGTGTCGTCGTGCTCGACATCGAGGCTGAAGAAACGCTCGAACAGTCGAGCATCCTGCTTTTGCAGAGCGCGAACTACGTCTCGCCGCGTGCCGTCTGGGGCAAGGCGGTCGCCGACTGCATCACCTTCGCCAAGGGGCGGCGAACGCTCGCTGTTTGCGAGTTTGCCCGTAACTATCAGATGTTCAGGGTAACTGCGGCAGCCGAAATATCCGAAGCGGTCGCCACCGAGCTGCTGCGTGTCGAGCTCGGCTCGCGGGATTTCCCTTGCGCCAAGGAGGTGGTGCTCGCAATGGCGCTCGATGATACGCTCGCGCCGAAGGGCCAGCCCGTGGTATTCGAAATGCGCCGGTTCGATTCAGAGGGCCGCGAGCTTGCCGACTTTAGCAAGGCGCCGTTCCTGCCGAATGGTGCCGGCCCATTCGATCCGGTTCTTCGCGCCGCCACGGTTGCGGGCCTCACGCGCCTTATCGGCGAGCGACCGGAATTGATAGAGGGCAACGAGGTCGGTGTCGTAGAGCTCGATACCGATGAGGACCTCGAAGCCGGACCCTTTGCCCTGGCCCATCGTCAACGGCTGCACAACGCGTTCCTGCAAAATGACAGGCCGCTTCGGTGCCTTCATTGCGGGCAAGCCATCTGGGAAGCGGTGATCCAGGTTGTCGAAATTGGTGACCTTTCTGATCCCGTGGTGGGCCTGGTCCACAACAAATGCCTCAAGCCACGCGATCGGGTGATTGGCGGCGCAAACATGCCGTCGGCGCAAGCCCATCCGGAACTCGTAAACTTTAATGCCAATGCCTGGTTCGAAGCTTCGAACGGAGGCCAGAGGACATTTATGAACGCTCAAACGATCCGGACCCAACCGGTCGTCAATCTTGCCTGGAATAACCTGGCGATGCGAGGTCCGGCAGGCCAGTGTCTCGTCGAGATAAAAACAACGGACGGCGGGTCCGAAATCGTCACGCTGCGTAACGGCCTGCATCGTTTTACCCGAAACGAGGCCGAGCAAGCAGTAAACGAGTTCAACGCAGCGTTCGAAAGGCAACGCCAGAGCGGTGACCCGATGTGCTACACGGATATCTCCAAGGGGTTTGCACCGCGATCCCTTCTCATTCAACAGTTCGGCGCTCGCGAGAAGCGGCGGGAAGTGGCTGCAGCTTCCGTGCGCCCCTATGACCGGCAGTTGGAGGGTCTCCACACTCGTCCCGGGCAATGGTATGCTCCCCTTCTGTACCTGAGGGATAAGGCGACAGAGCAGCCGGTTGCGGTTGGGGGTGGAGTGCTGATGCTCACCGACCCCATGACTTTGAAGGAGCACCTGGCGAACTGGGAGGAAACCGGCTTTGAGATCGGCGATTATGAGCTGGTCGCTATCCTCTCCGATGCCGAATTCGACAATTTCATGCTTTGGGCTGACGCCGAAGAACTAATCGTCGTCGTTGATGCCCTATTCGACCCTTCCACGCAGGAAATTGCGTCCGGGGTGATCGTCATGGCCATGCACAGGCTTTCTGCGCTGAAAAAGCAGCCTAAATCGTGAGGCGGTCTCTATGGCAAGGTTGAACACGTTAGGCGGATCGACACGCATTTCGCGTCAAAAATTGCGGATACTCATAGCGACGTGAATTCGCTGTTGTAATTTAACACAAAAGGCGAGTAACCCTGCCTACTCGGAGTAGTTGAGTGGGTCGAGACAATGGCATGGGATGAGCGAACGTGACCAGACGAGTTGCGACGGCAAGGGGGGAGCGTGCCACTATTCAACGATTGGTGCGACAGTGATCATCAGCAGGATGGCCGCAAGCATCTTCGGCGCCTGACAGAACTCGACGGTGGGCGGGCGGCAATCGCCGATCGGCTTCCAGATATCCTTCGCTCGCACTACGACGACATGGAGCGCATTGCCGATGACATCCGTGAGCTGGGCTTTCCTGGCGCTGCCGCCCTATTGGCTGAGCGCCTTCCCCGAACATCACGTGCACGATCAGGCGAACTCGGCGAAATCTTAGCAACGGAACTTGTTGAGGAGCAACTTGGCTTTTCCGTTCCAGTTCGGCGACTTCGCTACAAAGATGGACGCGAGATGGCCTTGCGAGGCGACGACTTTATCGGAGTGCGTATGGACGCCGCCGGCGATCTCTTCCTGCTAAAGGGGGAGGCCAAGAGCCGTGCGCAACTGGCGGGCGCGACAATATCCGAAGCCCGAACGGCCCTCTCCCGCGACAACGGCCGTCCGACCGCGACTTCCCTGCTTTTCATCGCCGACCGATTAATGGAGCGCGAAGATGAAAGCGCGACGGTCGGACGTGCGATACGCAATGAAGTGGCCAATCGTGCAGTACCTGCGACACGCATCGACCACGCTCTTTTTACGATGTCAGGAAATGCAGCACCTCAGGCGCTCATTGATGATCTTCAGGCCGCCGGTCCCGAGCGGACGCACACGGTTATTCATCTTCGCATCGTTGATCACCAGGAGTTCATAAGGCTTTCGTACGAAGGAGCTCTCGCCCTTGGAAACGATTGAGGAGCTAACAACCTTCCTAAACCTGGTCGCTGCAGACGGCGCCAGAGGCCGGCTGCAGGCTCGCGGTGAGGCGCGTTCTATCGTTCGTCAAGACGGCGTTCTTCCAGACGACGCGCCTGCATTCGGCAACACGATCGACACGGATCTTGCAGAATACGCCTTATCGCTGTTGCGCGCATCCATGGCTCTTCGCGAGGCGCAGGGCGAGCCAGAGGTTTGGCGGAGAGGCTTTGCACGGGCCGGCAATGCGTTTGAGGCGCTGGTTCAAAATGGCGCGCCCGATGACGTCAATCGAGGTTTTTATCGAATAGCAGGCGCCGCGTCATATCATCTTGCAAGCTATTCCGCATTGGCCTTTTCGCTAATTTCACAGCGATCTGACCGGCCGAATTTCGCACCGCCTGAGGAAGCACTAGCGTTTCTCATCCTGCGAGACCTCGACGGGCTGGGCACGCAAGCAAGAAATTGGCTTCTCGATCCGACCCATGGCGACGAGAGCGTTACGCGGTCTGCAGCGGAAGGTGAGCTTGACCCGGACGATGTGGTGAGGCTCGTTGTCACGACGACGATCTTCCGTTCGCTCGCCTTTTTCGAATTCGCACTTCAGACGGGAGTCGCAGACCTCGTCGATGAGGCGAGGTCGTTGTTGCGCAGAGCAATCTCCTTGGCCAAGCACGCAAATGCGGTGAGCCTGTGGTGGACTGCACGTATCGCCCTGAACCTGATCGATGACCTGTGGGCCAGCAGCTTGCATCAAATCCTTCCCGTCGAGGGGCCGGCTGGTGCCGAAGGATATAGGGCGCTGCGGAGACTCTTTATCGGAGAGCTCTATTCCAGACGTGTTGCAGAGGTCGAACTTTGGCCGTCGCAACTGGAGGCGGCGCGGCGCGCGATAGATCTCGCTGATGATCTTGTCGTCGCTCTTCCGACGAGCGCCGGAAAGACGCGAATTGCCGAGATCGCCGCGTTAATGGCGCTCGCATCTGGTCATCGCGTTCTGATTGTAACACCACTGCGAGCTCTTTCTGCGCAGACGGAGCGCTCCTTTCGGAAGACATTTGCAAGCCTCGGGTTCACGGTTTCCTCCCTCTATGGCGCCAGTGGTGTGGCGATCGGCGATGAGGACGCCCTTCGGTCGCAGGATATCGTAATAGCCACGCCGGAGAAACTGGACTTCGCGCTTCGTAACGATCCCACCATCATCGCCGACGTTGGGCTGGTCGTCCTCGATGAGGGCCATCTCATTGGCCCGAGTGAACGCGAGATACGTTACGAAAGCTTGGTGCAACGACTACTCCGCCGTCCGGACAATGCAGCCCGCCGTATCGTGTGCCTCTCAGCGATACTCCCTGAGGGAGACCAGCTCAATGATCTCACCGCTTGGATACGCAGTGATGCACCCGGTCCTCCAATACAGTCGGGTTGGCGCCCCACCCGACAGCGTTTTGGAACACTCACGTGGCAGGGAAATTCCGGCCGGCTAGGCTTCGACCTCGAAGCGGGCGGCCCCTACATAAGGCACTTCATTCCCGAGGAGCCGGCTATTCGCCCACGGCGAACTCCGTTTCCCAGAGACAACAAGGAGTTGACGCTTGCGGCCGCGTGGAGGTTTTCGGCTCAGGGGAAGCGAGCGCTGATTTTCTGCACGCAACGCGACCATGTTGAAGGCTACGCGGAAACTGTTGTCGATCTTCACAGGCGCGGATATCTGGCGTCGTTGCTCGATGACCCCGCGCAGGTGGAACGCGCGCTGGCCGTCGGTCGCGAATGGTTGGGTCCTAACCATCCCGCGGTGCAATGCTTGCCCATTGGCGTCGCCATACACCACGGGCGTTTGCCGGGCCCTTTTCTCCGAGAGGTCGAGGCATTGCTTGCCGCCGGGATTCTCCGCGTAACCGTCGCGTCGCCTACTCTTGCACAGGGGCTCAATCTCAATGCCGCCGTGCTTCTCATTCCCACACTCTATCGGGCGGGCGTGCCGCTGTCCGGCGAAGAGTTCGCCAACGTGGCGGGTAGGGCTGGCCGCGCCTTTGTCGACCTGGAGGGCCTTGTGCTTCACGTCATGTACCAGCCCGAAAACTGGCGGGTCCGAGCCTGGCGGGAGCTTGTCGGATCGTCAAAGGCCCGCTCATTGACGAGCGGTATCATTTCAGTCATCTCCGAAGTCATAACGCGTCTCGCACGGACAAACGTCTTCCTTCGGGCCGACGCTATTGAGTATCTCGCCAACGCGCAGGAAGCGTGGTTTCCGCAAGACCAGGCGGAGGATACGGACTCAATCGAAAGCTTAATCGAGCGGTTGGACGCAACCGTATTTGGTTTGATCGAGGCTCTCGACACGGACAGTGCGGAACTCCCGCGTCTTCTTGACGAGGCATTGACTGGCTCGCTTTGGGCACGCCAGATCGGTCGCCTTGGCCCCCAAACTCGATCGAACCAGCTCTGGGTTCTTTGGGCACGCGCAAGCCTGATCTGGAACAAGTCTACCGTAAACCAGCGTCGCGCGACGTTTGCAATGGGTGTCGGGCTTGAAGCTGGCTTGGCTATCGACGCGATAGCGGCGGATCTCACCGCTTTGCTGGATCAAGCCGATGCCGCCGCCTTGGCAGGAAACCTTCCTGTTCTCAGCGCGTCGCTCGTTGGCATGGCCGAACGCCTGTTCGCGATCCGGCCATTCGTTCCGGATGTCGAGCTGCCTGGCAACTGGCGCGACCTGCTTGGTGCTTGGCTCGCTGGTACCGACGTCGTCGCTCTTGGGCTCGAAAACATGCGAGTTGTCGAGGACGCTTTTGTTTACCGGCTCGTCTGGGCGATCGAAGCCGTCCGCATGCGTCGACGCGCCGAGGGTGGTGAAACCGATACCATTGAGGGCAGCGCCGCTGCGACTATTGAGGCGGGCGTTCCGCAGACAATGATGGCGATGCTAGTTCGAGCAGGCCTGCCCTCACGGATCGCGGCTATGGCCGCCATCCGTGAGACCAAACCCGCTTTCGTGACGCGTGGGGAAATGAACCAGTGGTTAGGTTCAAATGAGATCGCAGCACTTAGCGACCAGCCAGACTGGCCGACTGCCAACACTGGCTCCATCTGGAAACAGTTCCGAAACGAGGCCTTATCGGGGCCAGTAGTTAAATGGGCAGCGCAGGAATGGAATATGCAAAGTGCTCTTCCAGCATTCCTCAACTGCGCGATCCCCGGTCGGATCAGCATCAACCCGGTTGACGGAGTGGTCTCGGTAACGACGCCAGATTTCAAGCACGTAATTGGCATTAAACATCGCCTACGGCAATTCTCTCCCCGCCTGCTGCATGTCGAATATGCGGCCGACCGCCAGAGCGCCCGAATAATAAGGATTGGCCGTGGCGAAGCCCTCTGGGAACTACCTTAGGCGCTTAGGCGCCCAAGCGAACTCACACCACAGGTACGGACGCAAACGCCGTATCGATAATGGCGCCTTGAATCTTTTGCATGCATGAATTCGGCCCTGCGTGAATCTCGATGAGGTCGATCTGGCAAAAATCATTGCTTTCCCCAATTTCCAATGGCCAATATCGATTGTTCCCGTCAGTCGAGCTCTCGTCTCGACCTCCTGAGTGGCGCTTGATGAGAAGCCGCACCTCATCTTCCCGGTGAAGCATCGCCGGCAGGTAAAAAGCTCCGATTTTCGACAACGACCACGGCACGAAAGGTGGCTCTCCTTCGGCCGATAGAGCACTGTTGAGCTTCGACAGCACGGTCTCCGGTACGTCATACTGAATCGCTCGCAGTTCCGCCCGCGAAGGGTGAACACGGAACCTTAATCTAACACCCTGCCCACCTTCCGAGAAAACATTCCAAAGATCGATCTCGTCACCTCCGCCGGGGCGGGTCAAAGAGACATAAAAGATGTCATCCGACAATTTTTTATAGAATGGCTCCCCGGCGGTTTTATCGAGATAACCTTTCAGCCCATGCCTGATAGCGAAAGTGTCGAGTTCCCCTTCACCGATACGCTTTCGAGCCCAGTACAATCGTAGCTGTTGGGTCGCTGCGATCCCCTTGAGCGAAGCGACGGTAGTGTAGTGGAAGAGTTCACATGGGATTGGCGCTCTCGGAAACATACTATCGAGAATAGCACTGGAAAGTGCTCTGCTGCCGGTGTGTTCAAGGATCACTCCAGGGCGAACAGTGAGTTCGGTGTCGTGTGCATCCAGATTGATACCGTAGTCCCGCAATACTGAGCCAATGATCCGTCGGACCTTCCTCTCGTGCTCGATCTGCATGACAATCGGGGCTTCGGTCATGGTGAAGCGCCAACCAGTACGTCAGGGGAATGGAAAATCATGGTTCTGCGAACAGCTCTGCAATTGTTTCGGTGATGAGTTCGAAGGGCGCGAGAAACATCGGCGGGTTCAAAACAGCGCTTGTGCCATGGGCAAACATGTTTCGCAAATGGCTCAGGCCTTTCACATCGGCTGATATGAGGCCCTGGTTTTTTGCGCTCTTGAGCAGCTCATCGAGCATCGGCGCATGCCGCGGCTTGCCCTTCCTATCCAATCTTCCGACGAATTGCGAGCCGATGCGCTCCCGCAATGCAAGCTCAAGGCACGGGAAGGTCTGGGCTGCCGCTACGGTTAGAAGGTCATACGAGTAGTACGAATAGATGTACGCGTGGCGGATTGCGTCGTGAGATCGGCGAACGGTGTCTGGTACTTGTTGGGGTAGGTTAAATCTACGCATGTCATCGTACAGTTCCTCAAGGCTGCTCCCAAGAAAGCCGGCTCTCCCTGAGAAATATGGGTCGGGGATGCGCAGTTCACTCGCTCGTTTAAACATGCTCCCCACCCCGCTCATTACCTTCGCCCAGCCTATGATGTACACGAGCCTTGGCTCCTCGGCTATGCTGGCAGTGTACATGACATCACAAACCGCCTCGAAGCACTGAGTAATTCTCTTTGATGTGTTCATGCTAATTGAATGGCGTTCAAAACACCCCTACGTTGTGGGCGTGGATGAATCGCTGTGAGAGTTCTGATGGTCGCTGAGGTTGGCCCGTGGGCAAAAGAAAAGCTGGATATACTGGCCCGCTATCTCGATTTCTATACGAAGGTCCTGAAGAACCAGCCGTGGCGCACCATCTATGTCGACGCATTTGCGGGTGGCGGGCGCGCAAAGATTCGTAGCAAGAATGAGCCGCTGGCGATGCTCGATTTATTGGAAGCACCGGCCGAACAAGATTCTGAACAGGCTGAATTCCTTGATGGATCGCCCAGGGTTGCGCTTAGCATAGCCAACCCCTTTTCACGTTATGTTTTTATAGAACCCGATGCTAACCGCGCCGAGGAACTGAGCGATGTCGAAGCCGAATTCGGCGAGCGCCGGCAGATAACGAAACTAAAAGTCCCAGCAGCAAACGGAATCGCATGGGTCGTCGGCCAGGCAATTTCGAAGAATAGTCATCGTGGCGTCGCGTTTCTCGACCCTTTTGGAGCGAGACTCGAGTGGTCGAGTGTACAGGCCTTGGCGAATACCGGACTGTTCGAGGTTGTTGTGAATTTCGCGCTCAACATGGCGCTCAATCGAATGCTCCCCAATGATGGCAATGTTCCCGTCGCTTGGGCAGACACGTTGGATCGGTACTTCGGTAGCCGCGAATGGTTCGATGAGGTTTACTCTTCTGATGCCCATGGCCTGTTCGCATCCACAGAACTCCGCAAGCGAGACGATTATTCTGACCGCTTGCTAGAATTGTATCGGCGAAACCTGAAGAACGCTTTCGGCTTCGTGTCTACGCCCAGGCTGATCTGCAACACGCGTGGCGCACCGCTTTACTACTTGTTGTGGGCCGGCCCGCATCGCAAGGGCCTTGAGGGTGCAGATTACATCCTGAGAATGGGTGATAAGTTACCTAAGGTCCGAAAGGGATCCGCCTAGAAACAGGCAGAATTCTGCTCAGCGGTTTTCAAGCGGTCGTAGAAGTTGATGGAATGTCCGTTGCGGGTTGAGCCTGATAGTATCAGCTACCTTGATGGTACTGGCCTTGCGGCGTTCGCCTCCGGATTTGGTCGTGACCTTGAGGTCGGGGTGACCAACCAGCGATGAAAGTATGTCGGCCGAATGCGCAGGGGTCAAATTGTAGATGCTTTCATAGAAATCAAGGACATTAATCGCATGGCCCCGCTCGCTTAGAAGTCGAGGGACATCATCCCGTAGTTGATCAACCGCTGTTGTGCGCCCTGCTTGATCGAATAGGTAAAGATGGCCGTCTGTATGGCGAGCGTTGTAACTCAGCATATTTAGGCCGGCCCTGCCGAAATGCGCTTGCGAGCTGCTGTTGTCATGTAAGACGTTGTTATAGACCTGGCGGGCGCGGTACGACTTGGCGAAGTGGATAAACCAGTAACGCCATCCATCTGGATTGTGGATGGAGAAAGGGCTCACAAATGGCGCGCAGACCTGAAACGCATCGAACACGAGGCGCTCAGCCGTGCCCAGCCATCGTTCGTTGCTCATAGGAAAATTCAACTGTTCGATATCTCGAATTGGCAAGCCAAGGAAAGCCAATTGTGAGAGCAAGAGATCGGGGTTTGTTCGGCTCAAAAAGGCCAAGAACGACTGGATACTGAAGGTGTAAAAAATTTCAGATTGGTAGGTCCGGATAATATCTACCAAGGTAGCGCGGTCGACATAGCTGTGTCCACATTGATCCAGGTTGAACAACGCATTCGTAATTTTCGCCGATGTCAGTATTGTTTTAATCTTTGGGTAAGCGTCTTCGAATGGCTCGTTGAGGATGCTGGTCTCAATCCGAAGATTTTTGCTGGTTTCCCGCACTTCGGCAAGCATTGGAGCAATATTCTGCCTAAGTAGAGAAACTGCGGCTGGGTCGGCGTCGTTCAGAATCAAGTGGCATTCTAGGTCAATGTTGGAAAGCCCTTCGATTGCCCGTGCCAGATTTATTTGCTCGGCAGCCACTCGCATTCGGTCAACGAATATAAGCGGCGAGCCCACGGCACCTCCAGCATATCGTCCGGCACCAGCGAAGCCATCGACAATGGCGAAGCGAAAGCGTGGCTGCTGCGGGTGCTTACATCTGACGACTATATATTGCAGAACATATTCGTGCAGAATCTTGTGTTTGCGCTTCGAGTGCTCGTCAAGTTGCGCGCCACCTTCCCAATCATACCGTTTCCTTACCACTCATCCCCCGCTGTGAAAACGTTTTGTGGTCAGCTCACGGTACTGCATGGATTGGCATCTGATCCCATGTGCGACCCTTATATTCTCGGCCATTTGCCTTCTTCGACCGCCGTTTGTTATCCTTGCCCCACGTTCCCCATTGCTTGAAAAAGAACGCCGTATCGTTTTCTAGGCAAGTGTCGTATATCTCATCGATCCACTCCTCCTGCAGTGGTCGAGCAGATTTGCCGCTTTCGCCGCCAACGATAGCCCAGTGGATATTGGTAAGATCAATGGCTCCGACAGAACCGATCAGCGGTTCAAAAGAGATAAAGCGAATGGCTGCCGGCACGTGACGGAGATGGTCGATGCGATCCGTCACAGCATTGTCCTCGACACTGGTTCCAAGCCACACGTTCGGCAGAATTTCGCCAATCACCTCGCGGATCACAGTCGCCATACGTTCTGGCCGTTTGGTGAGAATCTGGTAGTTGTGGTGTGGCGTCTCGCGCATCACCTGCCAGACTTTTAGAATGAATTCATCGGAGACCGAATCATGGAAAAGGTCGCTCATTGAATTGACGAAAATCTTGCGGGGCTTTTTCCAAGCATGTGGAATGAGGAGAGCGGACTCATCCTCCCGCACAACCCCGGTCCAGATTGTCCTTGTGCCGCTCTTACGGGTTAGGCCCACATACTTGTCAACATGCATAGCTTCCAGTCGCTTGGCCATAGCCATCGCATAGCAGTTGGTGCATCCAGCGGACATGATGGTGCAACCCGCGACGGGATTCCATGTCGCGTCGGTCCATTCGATCTGTGTCTCAGCCATTTGCAACCCTCCGATAATCCGGTTGATATGACATCAACATATCCTTAATTCCCGTTAATTTGCAGCATTCGTCTTTAGATTGTAGGATGTCTTTGGCGCCTTTCTCTACATGAAAGACTTTATCTCGCGGACTGAGCTGAACGTATATGGCAACTTCTTTTCGGGTCTCATTCGATCTGTTACCTTCGTCTGTCCACAAACCAAACTTTTCGCCTGAAGGTGTGGGGACACTTTTGGCGGACAGCTTTAACGCTGATCTCAGTGCTAACCGCTCGGAATTCCCGTTCCTCCAGCGAGGTCGCACACTTCTGCTTGTCGCAGATTTTGGTGGCCATCATCAAAAGCAGCATTTTGACACTTATACGTTTTTAATACTGGACCTAGCGAAGAACCACGACTGGCTGGTGCGGCAACGCCAATTTCGCGATGCTATCCTGCCGAACCGCCGCCGAATGTCATTCAAGGCACTCAACGACGGAATGCGGCGTCAGGCGTTGGTTCCATTCATGCAAGCGGCGGCTGGTATCGAAGGCTACTTGGCACAGTTTGCCATCTCCAAAGCGGGTGGATCATTTTTCACCGGGCCGGCCGAGGACGCGGTGGGCGCCGAATTATTGAAACGATGGAAGCCGAACGTGCAAGAGCGCCTGCTGCGAGTATTGCACCTGAGCGCATTTCTATTGTCAGGCCTATCCTCACCGGGACAAGATGTTATTTGGATCATCGATGAAGACGATATCGCTGCGAATGTGGGTTTGCTTACAGACCTAACGCGACTTTTTCAGCGTGTTATGGCTTCCTATTTTTCTCATTCCCTGGGCCACATTCGCTGCAGCACAACGGGAATCGCGGATGACGGAAGTCTCGTTCTCGAAGACCTAGCGGCCATCGCGGACCTGACCACAGGGGCCTTAGGCGAACTATGCACAGGATTTGTCAATGAGAAGGTGTTCCCTCGCAAGGGTCTGATTACGCCGTTGCCTAAACAGCTCACATGGAAAACCAACCTTATTGCGTCTTGGATGGCTGCGACCGAATTCAACGTTCGGCGCCACACGACAATTCTGGAGTTGGGTCAGAGGCCGAAAGATACTCGTATCTCCACTTTGGGGTGGAGAATGTGCGAAAGAACTTTCGCTGCGTCGCCGTAGCTTGGGCATTTTCAACATGCCCTGCCTGCAGCTGATCCCTTAGCCGTAAAGAATAGGGGGTTCAGGGCTGGGCAGCGTTCAGCACATCATTGTCGGTGATGCAAAGCAAATCTGGATTTCCTAGATGTGTGTACCGCACGCTGTCACCCTCGGCGATGGTCTTCGAAACCAGGCGCGCCATATCGTCAGCTTCAAGCCCTGTCACCTCCATTAGCCTAGCCTTGGCATTCGCCCACCAATTGGCGTCTCGAGTGTGGACGAACATATTCACTTCTGTGCGCAGAGCTGCTGCTGGCCGTGGGGAGAGCATTTTCTTTTTTTCCAATCGGCCGATCAAATCGGAAAGAAAGTCGAGGCGAAGCATACTACCTACGACTTCACTCCAAAGTATGGGCCGCTTCGAGCCATGGACCACCGCATGGGTATACCACGCGGCGCGCATCGAAAGGCGAGCGGCAAAGAGGGCCGCACTCTTTGAGCGCACCGGAAGCAAGGTTGCGACGACGGAGGTTGCGCCACAAGTCAGAAACCCAGCGCCGGCGGTGGCGTGTGTGCGATCCGGCGAGTGAGTATCGCATGCACTAAGAACAACAACGGGTGGAGGCCGCAGCCTCCCGCGCAGTTCCCAGACGTCAACCTTCTCCGTGCCGATGTGCAGGAAGCCGGCGCCGCTGTTGCGATCATGCGACCCATGACCGTCGAAGATCATCATGGCGCCATGAAAGCTGTTGACGGCCTCGACGAACTGATCGCGGCAAGTCACTGTGACCTGCCGAAAATTTAGATGTTCCTTGGCAGTCTTGGTGAAGGTCTCCATTGCTATTCGGACGTCGTGGCGGATCGGGTCACTGGGGGAAAAGGAGGATACCACCAGAACTTCGCCGAAGGCCTTGGGCTTGATATAAAGCGTCTCGCTTCTCATGAGCTGAGTCATCATCAGGTTGCCGGGCGTCGTAGGAATGCGCGACACGTTCAAAGCTATAGCCAGGGGCAGATCACCCACAGGTAGCCATTCAAGCGGTGCGTCGGCGATCAGCTTCACGCCTGTTTGGCTGCTGGCAACAATCTCCAGCAAAGCCGGAGAGGTATAAGATCGAAGGGATTTTTGAACATTGCGAAACACGCGCTCGGCCTTGCCGTTCCCGCCGGTGCTTCGCCCGCCTCTCACGTGGGCTGTGAAATCCGACAATTCCGATGACAGGTTCACCCCGTTCGGCAGCCGCACTGTGGCTGCCAGCGTTGATGCCGCCCGAAGGCTGACGGCCAAGGTCTGTACATTCAATTCCTGAGCGCGCAGCCCCATGATGTACTGGCCGGCAGGCGACATGGTTCGTACCATCACGGCCCCAGGCCCGGAGAATGTATAACCCTTTTGCTGCTGAATGACCCGTATGGTTTCGAAGAGGCCTGCCGGCGCATTTGTGTTGGGCCGAAGGCGCTGGCGTGTGTGTGCGTAAAGTGATGGAGCGATAACGATCCGATCAGGTTTTGGAAAATGGGAAAATAGGGCTGGAAAAACCCCAACACTTTCTTGTTGTGAAATCACAGCATTCGCAGATTCCACGATCGCATTGATGTGCGGGCTCTCATCGCCTGGAGGCGACATAAGCGATTCCTCGGCCGCAAAGCTGAAACCGAGAGCGCGCAGCGTGACGAGATTGGGGACCGTGCAGTTGTGGAGTTTGGCAACGAGATCCAAACGTGGCGCGGTGGGCTTCCGCCATGCTTTCAAGGTTTTCCGAAGTTCGGCGACCGGGAACCCTTTCGCCCGCTCATGGAGCTTCACTGCAACGCGCCGAATATGGTCGCGCACATGGGTCCATCGCGCTCTATCTGGAGCGAGGCCGCCAGCGTCATCGGTGGAGATATGAAGAACGGGTAGTGTCTGACGACCTTCCCAATCTGAAAGTGCGCTGAAAATGGCCTCCGACCCAGAATATACAACCCAGTATGGATCGTCATGGGTGATGCGGAGTTGTAGAAAATTGCTGATTGTGAGGGGTGTCCAACTCCAGCCCTTACCTATGATCCGCCTTGCCTTTCTGGCCTCGAGAGGCAAGCCAAAATCAAAGATGTCTGCCGGCATTTCGGAAATCGACCGCAAGGCCCATTCCATATTGAGCATACTAGGCGAAATTCCTTGGAATATGCTTGCCTCTTCGAGGCTGTCTTCGTCAAGGACGACGACGTACCGTATCATCGATGGCCAGTTTACGTGCGGTTCCGCGTCTTTCATGAGGCCATCATTCCGTATCCGTATATCGCACCAAGTCTATGAGCGCGCAAATACTAGCAGCGGCTCAATCTCGTGTTTATCGGCTGCTCTAATGCACACTACCGTCTCCTCCCTGTTCCGTCGGAGCAGTTGTTCCCCCTGAAGGTTTATGACCTTCACACTTTCTGGCCGGGGCTTTTGCCTGCGGCCTTTTCTTCGCTTGCTTTTGCCTTGCCTTTTGGCGAGCCGCTCGTCTTTGCTGTCCCCGACCTTTTTCTAGACTTCGCATCTTCTTCTCGAGCTTTCCAGAGTTGGGTGAAACGTGAGTGCTCCATCAATGCGCCTAGGTTTTCCGAGATACCCCTTAGTTCAATGCCAAGGTCTCTCAGGGTGTGCAGCATGAGCATTGCCGTGACAGCCAGTTTTTCCTCGTAGAAATCCCCTGCGCTCTTGTCCGTCAGGACGGGCGCGCGATGGAACATCTGTGCCCGCCTCTGACTTATGCGACCCGCCAGTTTCGGCTGAAAATCAAAGCCAGCCGTATTTAAGGCTTCCATCGCGCGACTGATTAGCGTGGGAAGACTGGGGGCTTTGGTGTCCTTTTCGCTTAGATGCTTCTTGGCGTAATTCTTTATATTTTCGTCCGAAGCCCTATCGACATAGGCCCAGAAATCAGCTCTCCAGTTAAGGAAAGATTGTTCGTCAGATGACTTAAAATTCGCCTGAACATATTCTTCAAAAACCGGCATCACTGCAGCAAACTGGTCGTTCAACGAAGCACCGAACCAACGCGAATATTCAATGGCATGAATCCGGTTCATGATCGCCATCCGATCGGCGATGAACTCGTCAAGTACATTCTGCAACGACGCACCATCACGACCGCGCATGTTCAAGCGATGAAACGGGTGAGGTGTTGGCTGGTCTTGGAAGAACATCCCTCCCAAGCGAAGGGTTGAGTTTGCCACCTTGTTCGGATCTTCAACTGCCGGCTTCGTCATACCGAAAGAGGGCATCGCGGGACGGAAGCCGACAAGAAACCCGAAGAGAAGTTCCAAGCCCATACAAAGATCCATGACCTCGGCAAGCGATCGAGGCTGGTCGAACTTCACGTCGAAGCGAACTTGGTTTCGGACCTGATCCGCATCATCGCCTTGTTCAAAATGCGCAAGTGTAGTGACTGTTACTTGTCCGAGGTCCTTTACTATAACAGTCTCGGTTTGAGGCTCCGCCAGTTCCACCGAACGCGTTCGATATCTCTCGTCCTTCACTGCTCTGACTGCCTTCGCGCCGTACCATGCGGCAAAGGCTTTGGATTCGAAAAAGATTGAACCGAAAAGAGGCTCGTCCATATCATTTATGCATGCGCCCGAGACCAAACCTTGAAACGAACCTTTAACTTTGGTCCGTGCCATATGAGCCATTTTTGGTTCAACGAATTCAACAAGCGGCCTGACCAGCGTACCTTTTTCTCGATGATCAATCAGAATGGCCACCGGCCCAGCATTGGAAAAAACCCCTTCGGAATATTGGTCCGATCCATCTTCGGTAATCCGGATCACTTCGAACTGCCAATGTACCGCGGACCGATCATCATATGTGATCCGCCCGGTCCAGAAGTCGTCCTTGCCTGCTTCCGGGACGAAAATCAGTTCTTCAATGGCCATAAATGCTCCTCCTGATGCCGACGGCGACCCTACCCCCGGATCACAGCAATAAGAAACATTACACCTATCAAATTTAGGGAAAATGGGGAGTGATTGGACGGTAAGAGTTAAGAACACGTCCGTTCTTTGTCGAGACCGACATTAGCTTCGAACTCAATTGCCAACGGCGGGAAAGGCGCTCCGCAGTCTTTGCCTATGCGGATTGAACTCCGGTCGCGAGAAGGTGCTTGCCGTTGGCTGCAAATATGCGCCACAGATTGTCTTCCTGCCACAATTGCGAAGCGGCGGACAATCGAATGAAGATGTTCCTGCTTCGGCTGCGGATCGGTCGAACCCAATAGACCATTCGACGCGCGGGCCTTGCCGGACCGCTCTGGAACCGAAAAAGCGTCTTGGCCGAATCTATAAACGAAAGAGCAATTCATGGTAAACCTAACGGACTGGTCGCATCTCTCACGGATCCCGGACTTCATCGACGCGGACGAGATGGCGATCGTCGGCCACGATTTCGACGTTCCGCTCGTCGTGGGAAAGGGGCGATTCAGGATCATCGATAGCGACACTTTCGAATACGAGATAACGGGCAAAGCTCCGGACATTGGCCGCTCGCTGGGCTATCTCTCGAAAATCAGGCAGTATCCTTACCGGGGAGACTTGAGATGCAGACTAATGTTCGAGGGCCGCGGCGGCGAGCACTTCAACGGGGGCTGGACTGTCCCGCACTTCGAGCCGATCAAGGGCGGTCAGATGGGCGATCTGCTTTGCCGCGGGTCGTCGGACGAGCTGTGGATCGGCGGGCTACCCGGAGCTTCGGGGAAGCCTATCATGGAAATTCAGGTTTCCATTCCGCACGGACGCCGCTCGTTTTTCGCTCTTGCTAAGTTTGTCGGGGCCGGGCACCAGATGGACATCCTAGGCACCCGCCTGGAATTCGAATTCGACCAGACCAGCAACGTGCTAAGGATCAGTGCCGAAGCCGTTGATGGCTTCACCATCCCCTTCGGGGAGAATTGGCTCGCTGAACCGCTCCGTATCATGTTCGGCGAACTGATCTATCCGCGTCTCGTCATCAGAGACTTCGGCGAGGGCCGCGCCGACTTCTGCCTTCGGGCCGTCGCGGATGCCCGCAGACTGCCGGTCTG